>JAIXOO010000419.1 GCA_027486765.1 Saprospiraceae bacterium | reverse complement strand
AATTTGAATCAAATTAACCCCAGTCGGGGCAAACTCTCCCAATTGTCGCGGAATTTGCCACTGCAAAAAATGGATCAGGTGCCAGATTTGTTGTTCAGTGAAATTGTGTGGAAAGCGGTGAGAGGGGAGAAGTCGGTGATGCCTGCGCCAAGGAGAGGGGCGTTTATTCGGGGGCGGGAGGAGGAGTGAGATTGCTTCAAAGGGACATAAATGTTGAGTCATATGACTAACCGCGGAGCTAAAATATTGGATTAAATCCTTACTTTCATGGTGCCAAGGAACGAGAACGAAATTACCATCTATACTAACTTTTGTAAATGAGAATTGCTACAACCTTTGTTTTGAGTTTGGTTCTTTTTTCAAGTTTTGGTCAAAGTTTGAAAAAAGAAAGGATACAAAAACTGGCAGATCAATACTTTGTTGAGGGGCTTAATACGCTCAAGGACTTTTTAAGCCTGCCTAATTTTGGCCGAATACCTGCTCATATTGATCAAAATCTGGCCTGGTGTGAGCGGGAATGTAAGTCATTGGGTTTCGAAACCTCCGTACTTGTTTCCGATGGGGTCAAGCATTTGCTTGCAGAAAAAACCTTCAACAAGTTGGCACCCACCGTGCTGGTTTACCTGCAAATCGACGGTCAGCCTGTGGATTCTTCCGAATGGCTGCAGGCCAGTCCCTATCTTGCCGTGCTCAAGGAATGCAAAAAGGCAGATTGTCAGGAAATAGCCTGGAGCAAAATACAGCAAAACTGGGACCCGAACTGGAAGGTATTCGCACGATCGGCGTCGGATTCTAAAGGACCAGCCATTGCGTTTTTGCATTCCCTGAAGATTCTCCAACGGGAAAAAATTCAACCCGCCTGTAACCTGAAACTGATTATGGATTTCCAGGAAGAGCTGGGCTCGCCAAGCCTTCCAGCGCTGGTCGAAGCAAAACGTGATCAATTTTCAGCCAAGGTCATGCTGATCATGGATGGTACTCGTCCTCCGGGCAATGTGCCTAACCTGACCTTCGGCGCACGAGGAATCGCCACTTTGAAACTTACCGTTTTTGGGGCACGAGGCGACCTGCATAGTGGCCAGTATGGAAATTATGCTCCTAATCCCGTCTTTGCACTTTCACGACTGCTGGCAAGTATGAAGGATGAAAACGGCCGGGTGTTGATTTCAGGCTTCTACGATGGCGTAAGCCTTAGCAAGCAGCAAAAGGAGCTCATTAATCAGTCGTCGGAGGACCGTGCGGGATTGCTGGAAGCCCTTGGAATTGCCCAGCCTGAAATGGTTGGGGATACTTATCAGGAAGCCCTGCAATATCCTTCTTTGAATGTCAGGGGCTTGCAGGCAGCAGACGTAGGGGATGAAGTTCGAACGGTAATTCCAGCTAAAGCTTTGGCTGAAATTGACATGCGGCTGGTTCCTGAAACGCCAGCCGAGCGGCAAATTCAATTGGTAAAAAAACATATCGAAGCGCAGGGTTTTACAATTCTGGATTCTTTACCCACTGATGCGCAACGCAAACAATTTCCAAAACTTGTCCAATTGGAGTCGAGGATTGGATCAAAACCTTTTAAGACTCCACTGGATTCCCCGATCGGGGTTTGGTTAGGCCATGCAATGGATAGGGCCTTGGGGGAGGGTACATACGTCAGACTCCAGGCCACCGGAGGCTCGCAACCCATTGAGCCTTTCATTTCTACCTTGGGCATCCCCGCTGTCTCGGTAAGAATCCCCAATCCGGACAGCAATATTCATGCGCCCAACGAGAATTTGAGGCTTGGAAATTTTCACGAGGGCTTAAAAATGTGTCTCGGAATTTTAACACAGCAATATGAGTGATCAACAACTGCTAATCACCTCCACTGCACTGGTTTTGGTCACTGTTGGTTTTGTATTATGGATTGGGAAGGTCCGGTCCGGGTGGATCAAAGTACTGCTTGACTGGTTTCCGGCAATCTTGTTTGCTTATGTTATTCCGGCGGCATTCACGCATACCCTTGGCCTTGATTTATCTGGGGTGGTCCTCCATGATTGGAGCAAAAAATGGATCGTTCCTTTCACCGTCCTGACGGTGATGAGTGCGCTTTCATTTAAACAGCTGAAGATTGTAGGCTTGAAGCCGATCCTTGTTTTTGCTTCAGGTTCGTTCGTGATCGCCACTTTGCCGGTAGCACTTGTCGTCCTATTTGGCCGCTTAGACCCCCAGAACAATGTCATTTTTCTCGAACAGGGGTACTGGAAAGGACTAGCCCCCATCGTGGGGAGCTGGATAGGAGGGAGTACCAGCCAACTGGTGCTAAAGGAATTGGCGAAAACCCCGGAAGCGTTGTTTTTATCCATTCTGGTCTTGGACAATATCCTGGTAAATATCTGGACCATCCTGATGTTTCAATTTATTAAGTGGAGTGACCAGATCAATCGAGCCTGGGGAATTGATGGCGCCATTCCAATGGTTGAACCACCAGAAATCAATGCGGGTATTGGTTTATTTCGAATCAACCTGTTGACTGTGGGGTGTATTTTGGCAACCATGATGCTCACCTATTTCCTCCCAATGAGCTTTCTCATGAGTATTGTCGTGCTATCCATTGTTGGCATGCTATTGGGCAATGTGATTTCCGTCTGGAACCACAAGCTGGTTCTGAGGCTGGCTGGATTTTCAATTGTGTTGATCATGGCGATTCTTGGACTAAAGCTTGATTTTGCCAATCTTTCCTTACCCCTCAATCTGGTGGTGCTGGTATTGATCTGGCTGATCTTTCATTTCGGCTTTATGCTCCTGGTGGCCCGTCTCCTTAAAACCAATATTGCTTGGGTGGCGATTGGCAGCATGGCTAATGTGGGCGGAATTTCAACAGCGCCAGCCGTGACCTCGGCTTTCAGGAAAGAATTGATGCCCCATGCGATCGTTCTGGCCATATTGAGTATGGTGACCGGCACCAGTTGGGGAATGCTGACGATCTATTTATTTGGATTGTTATAATTCAAAATGATAACCATCCCCCATCACCGTACACACCGAAACCCCGTCGTCCCATTCCGTTCAAAACCCGGCGAAATCCGCATCAACTTCTGCGTATAGTTCAACTCCCGTGGCCCCCCTTCCACGTACCACCAACTGCTAGCGGGCAGGTAATAACTTCCGCCCTTGAGGATCAAGTATTGGTTCGTACCATTGCTGTACAAGTCATTGGTCATTTGCCAAACGCAGCCGACCAGGTCTTCCAGTCCATGCGGGTTGGCCCCTTTAGGGTAAGAGCCTACCGGGTACAGTTTGCCATTGCCCGTGTTGCACAAGGTCGAATCCACCTGCAATTTGGACACCGTGAGGGTTTCGGTGATCACCTGTTGTTCACGTTTTACCTGGGCATCTTTGCTCCAGGGCCATTCGCGCAGGTCGGAAGTTTGGGCGGCGTACTGCCATTCCATTTCGGTCGGCAGGCGTTTGCCGGCCCAGCGGGCATAAGCCTGGGCGTCCTCATAACTCACATAAATGACTGGAAACTGCTCCTGTCCTTTGGCGATTTTTCCGCCCGGCCAGTGCCGAAGGAAGTTGCTGGTGTCCACAGGGCGGTACTTGGATTGCAGCAAAAACTGGGCAAACTGGGCATTGGTCACCGGGTGTTTGTCCATCAAAAATCCCGGGATGCGCAGCTCCTCCTGCGGGTATTCCCGCGGATTGGGGATAAAATCATCACCGTATTTCACCTTCATCCGAAACGCCCCCGCTGGAATGGGCACCATGCCTGCGGGGATGCTTTTGCTCGGAAAAAAAGTGGCCTTTTGACTGACCAGGCGGGCCAGCCCAGTTTCCACCACAATCACTCGCTCATCCAGCAGTTCACCTTGGTCAAAAAGCTGGATGACAAACTTGCCTTCGGGCCGTTCAAATACCTTGTGTAAGGCAATCTGCTGGGCGTTGATGGGATAAATTTTGGGCGTTTGGTCGTAAGCTGGATGCCCCGACCAAATGCGGATTTCTTGCCCCCGTGTCGCCGAAAAACTCAACACATCACCCTTTCGATCCACTTGTAACACAGTTGGCAAAACGGCAATTGCCCCGACCGCCCCTTCATTGTTAGTGCCCAGCCATTTTTGGGAAAAGGCTTCCAGGTCAGCCGAGACTTCCCAATTTCCATGCTTTTCTGTTGGCTTCAATTCCTCATGGTTCCAAAGATCAACGAGGTGATAATCCGGCTTTACTGGCGTTTCAAACAAAGGCCCACGGTAACCTGCTGCTTGTAAACTGAACAGGGTGAACAACGTTTTTTCCCTTCCCGGCCATTGATTGATGTAAATGCTGTCGCGTTGGCTGGGCCAAAGTGGCACGTATTGTTTTTGGGAAAAAACGGCCGCATTTTCGCGCAACACCCGCAGCGTTCGGCCCCAAAAACGATAATCATCTTCTACCCAATTCGGGTGCCCGGGGCGAAACTGGTTGACCTCGGTGCCGTACCCGTTGAACATCGAAAGGGCATACTCCCGCCGAATCGGTTCCCGGTACAACTCCGCCACCCGGAAAATGGCAAAATCGGGTCGGATGAACTTGTTCAAATTGAGTAGGGGAGGGTAATACAGGGCATTGTGGACTCGACCAGAAACAATGCCTGGCATATCTCTGGGCACCGCCATGCCTTCACTGTACATGATGACCCCGGGGCGCACTTTATC
The DNA here is from genome assembly GCA_027486765.1 of Saprospiraceae bacterium. Lineage (GTDB taxonomy): Bacteria > Bacteroidota > Bacteroidia > Chitinophagales > Saprospiraceae > Haliscomenobacter. The sequence goes on along the minus strand of JAIXOO010000419.1, from coordinate 318 downwards.
GGCGGCGGCCTGGCGTTCGGGAGTGGATTTGCCTTCGGTGTCCAGCACCACGCCGTCGGCACTGATGGCTTCGATCATTTCAGCCATGCCGGTGTGGTGGTCTACCCAACGGGTGCTTTCATCCCAGGGATTGTAGCTGATGAAAAATTGGGTCTGGTATTTTTTGCGCCCCATTTCGGCCAATTGTTTCAGACTTTTCAGCCCGCCCGGCAAGGCTCGGTACATGTCCCATTGGTTGCGTTGATCCAAACCCAACATCGGCCAATTGGGCCATATGCCCACTACTTCATCGCCGCCGTAGAGGGTTTTGGCTTTTTT
>JAIXOO010000035.1 GCA_027486765.1 Saprospiraceae bacterium | reverse complement strand
ATTGTGGCCAACCTTGCCTCCAAAAAAATAGACAGTGTACAATACCGCAAAGTGTTGAACATTTACAATAAGCTGGTGCAAGCCAGGGGCGATTTTCGTTTTCCAGTGCCTAGTTTTAACCTGGTTGGCGAAGAGCGGCGGGTAGCGGGTATTGATTACGATCAGCTAAACATTGTACTGGAGGAAAAAGCATTGGGCGTCTGCAATACCTTTGGTGCAGAAACCGACGCAGCAATTGCTTTTCTTTTGGCACACGAACTGACCCATTATTACGAAAAACATGCCTGGCGCCGCAGTTTTGCTGAAGACAACAAAGACCTGAAAATCGGACTTGACCTCGACAAAGTGACCGATGCTGCCGCCAATGAAACCGAAGCAGATTACCTGGGTGGTTTTTTGGCTTATTCTGCGGGTTTTGGTTTGTTTCAAAAAGGCTCAGAAATCATTCAAAGTTTATACAAAGCCTACGGCCTCAAAAATGACCTCCCTGGTTACCCCAGTCTGAGTGATCGCCAGGCACTCAGTCGGCGCACCGCTGAAAAAATGGCGCTTCTGATTGATATCTACGAGATGGCCAATTTACTTTCAGCCATTGGAAAATACAGCGAGGCCTATGAATATTATCGCTCCCTACTCATGGAATACCAAAGCCGTGAAGTATACAACAACCTGGGGGTTACAGCGGTGCTGGATGCCATGAATGAGATGGATACACCCACTTTCCGGTACCCCATTGAAATGGATTTGGAAAGCCCCGCAGCCAAAGCAGGGTTCCCTTCTGCTGAAAGGGAAGCAAGGATCAAGGGGAAACTCCAACAGGCCATCTTGCATTTCGATGCGGCCATCAGTATGGATCCTAAATACGCCCCAGCCTACCTGAACAAGGCAACTGCGTACGCCTTAATGAATGACCTGATCCGGGCCCGATTTTACGCCGATGTCGAAGCTCGTCAAGCCGTAAAAACCGGGAATTACCCTAAAGTAGCCCAGGATATTGACGTACTCATGGGCATCATCGAAGCCCGCAGCAAAGCCACCGAGAAGGCTCGGATTCTGTTTAAAGCTGCCGAAACTGCCGGTAGTACCTTGGGCAAAATCAACCTGAAAATTCTGCTTAAGCAACCCGTTTTGAATACAATTCCCCAACCCGGACTAGGAGCAGAAAAAATTGAAAACCTCACTTTAGCCGAAATTTCCAATGATTTAAGGGTTGATACTAAAAAGACGTTAAACATCAATCAACGGCTGGAGTTTTTACAAACCCCTACCATTGGTGCGGCTTCCAAGGTTTTTGTCAATCTCTATAACAATGACCAAAAAACCATTTTTCACTTAACGACAACTGCTTACAGTGGAAAAACCGCGGCTAAAATTGGCATTGGCGACCCTCGAACCAACATTGTAAAAGCTTACGGAGAACCCACTAGAAGCCTGGAAACACCCCGTGGACAATTGATGGTGTACAAAAATCTCATTTTTATCATCGGAAAAGAAGGTAAGCTGGAGCGTTGGGCCAGTTACCAATGAAGAATAAATCAAGTCCAATAACCAAACCTAGTCTTTATGCCTAAATCAATCATCTTTATTGTGTGGATGTTTGGCTGGATAATGTCGGTCCATGCACAAAATGAAAGCCCCATCGTAGTGATGGCGGCCCAGGGTAAAATAAGTTACCAAGCCCCTGGTTATTCCAGCAAAACGATAAGTGTTGGCGCCTTATTCAAAAGTGAAGGAACTTTGAAGTTAAAAGCCAATAGCAACATTACGCTGTTTGCTAATGGCCAGTTTCAGACCATTCAGGGGCCTAAAACGAGTGCATTGAAAAATGTGTTTATGGATCAGGGCGGTTTGACTAAACTCAATTTTGAACGAGGTTTTACCAATTACGTAATCGGAGCTTTAGATTTAGCTGCAAACGCTCAAGATCCCAAAGATGCTTGGGGTACCATAACTAGTAAAAAAGGAGCAGGCGATGGTTGGGGCACGATCACGAGTAAGAAAGGTGCTGGCGACGGTTGGGGCACCATTACTAGCAAGAAAGGCGCTGGCGACGGCTGGGGCACCATTACCAGCAAAAAAGGCGCGGGTGACGGCTGGGGTGGCAAAGGCAAGACCATCAACAGCATTGCCCCTTTTGGCAAAATTCGCCCAGGCTCGAAACTGTTCCAATGGTCAAAACCCGAAGGTGCTCAAAACTACCAATTGGAAATCAAAAATAGTAAGGGGGATGTGATCCAGAAAATGACGACTCAGGATACTTTTTTGACGCTCAATCTCGACCCAGCTCAATTCAAAGAAGGACAGCAGTACGTCTGGCAAGTCAGTTCAGGCGAGCTCAAATCGAATCCCTTGGCGTTGGAAATTGGAACCAGCCAATCGCTGAGCAGCGCGCTGCAAAAAGCCGAAATGGCCGAATCTTATGCTAAAAACACCGCTACTATACAAGGCCTGATGCGAGGGGTTGCCCTGGAGCAAGGAGAATGGTTCGGTGATGCGGCGCAGGTTTACCGCGACTTACAAAAATCCGAACCCAATAACCTGCTGATCAAACTCATGCACGCCGCCTTCTGGATGCGTAACGGACCAAAACCAATGGCGGAACAAGCCTTTAACATGAAATAAGCACTAAATAGCTTGCTAAATAAGAAGAAGCCCTCAATTGCTATGACAAACAATTGGGGGCTTCTTTTATCGCGTAATCCGCTCCAATTATGGATTTGGAATGCTCAATACCTGACCAACCACAATCAAGTCTGGGTTTTTCAGAATGTCTTTGTTGGCTTCAAAGATGGCTACATACTTGCTGGCATCATCGAAGTAGTGCTTGGCAATTTTGCCCAGAGTCTCTCCCGCAACCACAGTGTGCTTGTGGTAAATACTTTCGTCACTGACTTTGATGTTGGCCTTGACATCCGCAGGAGCAGCCCCCTCAGTGCCAGTACCATTGATGGATTTCAGTTTGTCCCAAATGGCGTTGCGCAGATATGGTGTAGCAACGGTGCCATTGAAAACAATGTGGCCATCTTCTTCGTGGAAGTTTTCCATTTCGGCGCCAACTTCTTTGGCATAATCAAGGGCGGATTGGTACTTGTCTTTCAGTGACATTTCAATTGGTTTTTTATAAGGTTAAAAAGAGAATAGAACCAAGTCTGACAAATGTTATAAAAAATCATGAGTTGAGCAAACATCTGTGGGTTAATTTAAGGTTACCCTTTGTCAAGGATGTTGCTCAAAAAACGAATAGGCCATTTCCACCACTTTTCCCATCACCTCGTTTGCTAACTTTTCATTTGTCCAGCCTTTAGACAGGACAGTGAAGGAAAAGTAACGTCCAGAGGGAGAAATTAATAAAGCTGAATCGTGGTGGTGGGCCGTGATCCAACCCGTTTTGTGCGCAACCTGCACATCCGCGGGCAGTCGGGAGGGAATGACATTGTTGAATTCCTGATCCGAAAGGATGGCGAGCATGGCTTTACAATCCTCGGGTCGACCTGCTTCACCCTTGCTAATGCGTTCCATCAGCAGCATGAGGTCGTAAGCTGTGGTGCTATTGTTCAAGCCAGCAGCGTAGGCTTTGCTGTCTTCCACTCCCCGGCGCACCATGATGTCCGCTAGTCCCAATTCGCGCATGCTTTGGGTGGTTTTTTCAGCGCCCACCAGCTCAATCAGGATATTGGTGGCCAAATTGGAGCTGCGTACAATCATTGCCCGTGCCAGATCCGCGATGCTCACTTTTTGCCCCAAACGCCGGTACCAAATCGAATCCGAATCGTCACTTTCGCTCAGGGAGTAAGGGCTGCCATCGACTATACTCTTGAATTCATTTTTTAGCGCCAGCGAATCACTGAGTTTAAATTTGCCTGCGGCTGCCTGCTTGAACACCTCCACAAGCACAGGGGTCTTCATGGTACTGGCTGGGTGGATGCTGATTTTTTCATTGATAAAAACGGCATTGGCTGGATTTTTCAAGTCGCGAAAGGCGATATGGAAAGTAGCTTCGGGGCAACGCGCCAGTTCAGCTTTGATGGCCTGATTTAAGGCAGCGAAATTTTGCGGCGAGCCCCCTTTGTTGCTTGGCTCCCGACGCATTTTAGCTGCCCGAAACAACAAATCTGCCGACATCAACGCCTTATTCCGCAAGCGATAGGAAAAATTGGGGGTTTGCGACAAAAACTGTCGAACCGTTGCCGCTGCTTCTGCCGAATTGTGCCCTCCCAAAACTGCAGAAATCCAACGGCGTGGAAAAAAGATGTCGCCAGTGCGCTGAATTTCTTCCAGGAGTTCCAAGGCTGGGCGAACGTAATGCAATTTGGCACTGGCTGGGCGGCGAGGGTGATTCAAAAAGCCCAGGGCATCTTCTACCCAAGGTTCGTAGTCGCGGTTTTCGTCTTTTTTGAGGCTTTCAAAAAAGGCATCGCGTTGAGCCTGTTCGGATGCAAAAACCGGGCGGAGAAACTGAAGGCGTTGTTTGCGATCAGGGTTGGTCGTTTCGGCCAGTTGTTGCTCCAAAATAGCTTGTGCACGATGAGGCCAGCGCAGTGCAATGGCACAAGCCAAATCAATGCGTTGACTTTCCGAGAGCGTTAGGCCGGAAATGACGAGGTCTTTTTTCCAAATGCGGTACAATTTCTGCACCCCCGGCCAGGTTTCAACCAGCGATTGATAAGCGCCAAAATAAGCCAGGCGGGCCGAAGGGTCTTTGGCCTGTTGGAACAGATTCCAGAGCATTTCTTCTATCGCCGCTTTGTTGCTCAATTGGAGTTCAGGATCAGCAAAACGCCAGTAGAGGGTCTGCAACTGATCGAGTAAGAGCTGGCGGTTCAGCGGTTCTTGTTCCTCAGGGATTGCTGCCAGGATACTTTCCAACAAGGTAGCAGGGGGCATGGCCTCGTGCAAAAACTCTTCCCAAAGCGCCATCCGCGCTGCGCCACGCAACAGTGGGTCTTTGATTTTGGGCGTCTGTTGCAAAAAATAAGTCAAAGAACGCATGTCCAAACGGCAAAATCCGTAACTCATCGGAGATGCCAACAACAGGCTGGCCTGGGGAAGAGGGTACCCTTTGACACGGTTGATTTCGGTTTTTTCTCCCGCAATTTCGACCGGCAATGAGGCGACACTGTCGGGATAAAACAGGGCCAACTGGGTTTGTTCTGGCCAATATTTGCCAGAGCCGGAAGTTTTAAGCTGGCGTACCACTAGTTTGTCCAATCCCTGACCATTGCCAACTTGTTCCAATACAAACTGCGGCATGCCCGCTTCTTTGACCCATACCTGACTCCAAGTGGCGAGGTCTTTGGGGCAGTGTTGATCCAAAATGTCAATCAACTGATCCCAGGTAGCGTTGCCATAACTATAGGTGCGCAGATATTCCTGTAACCCCTTGCGCATTTGTTCTTCGCCCATCATGGCTTCCAGTTGGCGCATGACCACCGGAGCTTTTTGGTAAATGATGCCACCATAAAGGCTACCCGCATTTTTGAGGTTTTCGAGTTCCTGCTGAATCGGGTGGCTACCCTCCGAACGATCTTCGGAATAGGCAGTTGGCTGATGCCCGAGCAAAAAACGCAGCTCGTGATTGATTTTGGGAAAGGAGGGGTTGACAATTTTGGCAGCCATAAAATTGGCAAACACTTCCTTGAGCCATACGTCGTTGAACCAGTTCATGGTCACCAAATCGCCAAACCACATGTGGGCTGTTTCGTGGGCGATGAGGCTGGCGCGACCCAGTTTCTGATTCTCGGTAGCATTTTCATCTAGCATCAAACTGGCTTCGCGGTAAAAAATCGCGCCGATGTGCTCCATGCCACCGTATTGAAAGCCGGGCATGAGGGCAAAGTCGAGCTTTGCAAAAGGCAACTTAATCCCAGTATAGTTTTCCATCCACTCAATGGCGTGGATGTGCAGGTCAAAAATGCTGGCCAGGTTGCGCTGTACCTTGGCCTGGTCGGTTTCGCGGTAGAGCATGGTCATGCTGCGGCCATTGCGGGTTTCGGTCGCTTTTTGAAATTTGCCCGCACAAAAGGCAAACACATAGGTGCTGAAGGCTTCGGTGGGTTTGAAATGCAATTGTTTGCGGCCTGCATTTTCGCTGCTATTGTCCAGCGGGCCATTGCCCATGGCTTCCCAGTCGCTGGGTACCTCCAAGTGTAGGGTGTAGCGGGCTTTGAGATTGGGTTGATCAAAACAGGGGAATACCGTGGATGCGCGGTCAGGTACCACGAGGGTGTACAAATAATCGGCGCTGCGGTTGAGGGATTGGTTGTTGGCTTCAAAACTGAGTTGCACCCGGTTGGTACCAGTTTTTAGGTTTTTGGCGGGGAGGATAAAATGCCCTTGGTTGTGTTGGCCTTTGATCTTTTTTCCATTGATGCTGCATTGGCCCTGCCAAGTTTTCCCGGGTTTAAAATCGAGGAGCAGGTTTTGGGCTTTGTTTTTGAGCTCAAAACTGATGTTCACCGTCCCCGTGATGGGGTCAGTTTTAGCCAGGGGGATTTGTAGGTTCAGGTCATAGGTGATGGCGTTGAGGTTTTGGGCTCGCCATTGCGCCAATTCCCAGCTCACGCCTTCTTCCAGGGGGATGGGTGCTGTTTTTTGTGCAAAAGCCATAGTTGTGCCGAGTAGCAGGATGAATAAAATGCGCATACCTTGGTTTTGAGTGGATGAGGGATGTCGGCGAATTTACTTAGGAAACGCAGGCGAGAGGTAGGGATAAATCTATTTTTTTCTGTCAGATGCTAAAATGAAAATAAATAAAACGAAAAAAGGCTCCTCAATCGATTGATTAAGAAGCCTTTATCTTTTTGCGCCTCAGGTAGGGCTCGAACCTACGACCTACGGATTAACAGTCCGCCGCTCTAACCGGCTGAGCTACTGAGGCACTTGCCGGTGCAATTATCGAATTGCGTGTGCAAATGTATGCCAACTCAAAATAATGTGCAATATTTGTGGCGTAATTTTTTCAAAAAACTTTTCATCATGAGTTTACTTGCGGTTGGAACTGTTGCTTTCGACGACATTGAAACCCCCATGGGCCGGGCAGAAATGGCCATTGGCGGGGCTGCAACCTACATTACGTTGGCGGCATCTCATTTTTTGAATGACTTGCGCCTAGTGTCGGTCATTGGGGATGATTTCCCGCAAGACATGTTGAATTTTATGCGCCAAAGAGGAATTGACCTCGAAGGCTTGCAGGTTAAGGCAGGTGAAAAGTCCTTCTTTTGGGCTGGCCGCTACCACAACAACATGAATTCCCGCGACACGCTGGACACCCAGTTGAACGTACTGGCCGATTTTGACCCCGTTTTGCCGGATGCCTATAAAGATACGGAGTACCTGATGCTCGGCAACCTGACCCCAGCGGTGCAGTTGCGGGTCATTGAGCAGATGAACAAACGCCCCAAGCTGATCGCCCTCGACACCATGAATTTTTGGATGGATATCGCTTGGGATAGCCTGATGGACGTACTGGGCAAAATCGACATGCTGATCATCAATGATGAAGAAGCCCGCCAATTGTCGGGGGAACATTCACTGGTGAAGGCTGCCCACAAAATTCACGCCCTAGGGCCACGTTTTTTGGTGATTAAAAAAGGAGAGCACGGTGCGTTGTTGTTTGAAGGTGATAAACTCTTCTTTGCTCCTGCACTGCCGCTCCAGGAAGTGACCGACCCAACTGGGGCTGGGGATACTTTTGCAGGTGGATTCATGGGCTACATTGCCAAAACCCAGGACACTTCCTTCGAAAACATGAAGCGTGCGATCATTTATGGTTCAGCTATGGCTTCTTTCTGCGTAGAGCAATTTAGTGTAGATGCGCTCAAATCATTGGATGCCGCCCAAATCAACGAACGGGTTAAACGTTTTGTAGAATTGGTGAATTTTGATCTGGTGATGGAGATTTGAAACCAATAGAGGCCCAGGCTGGTTATTAGATAATCTGATTGGAGTTGTCTGGTCAATAAAAACCCCGAAGGGGTGAAATGATTACAGAATAAACCAGCGATTTGGATTTCAATAAAAACCCCGAAGGGGTGACATTATTGGCAGGCGTTTGCCATGGTTTTATAATGTCACCCCTTCGGGGTTCAAATAAACTACTTGCGCTTTTTGCTATAATCATTTCAACCCTTCGGGGCTGATGCCTGCAAACACAATGATTTTATTTGATTACCCTAGAATGACATGCCCACAACCATCTCCGAACTCACCACTTACCTCGAAAGCATCGCACCTTCCCACTACCAGGAAGACTACGACAACTCTGGTTTGTTGGTAGGTGACCCTCACGCGGAAATCACCGGCGTAATGATCGCCCTGGATGCTACCGAAGCCGTGATCGACGAAGCCGTAGCCAAAGGGTGCAACCTGCTGGTGGCCCATCATCCCATCATTTTTCGGGGTCTGAAACGTCTGACTGGGCGCAACTACGTAGAACGTGTGGTGATCAAAGCCATTCGCGAAGGAGTTGCGCTGTATGCCATCCACACCAACCTCGACAACGTATACCGCAATGGGGTGAATGGTAAAATTGCCGAAAAACTGGGCTTGGAAAATACCCGGATCCTGGCCGCTAAACCCTTGCTGAAAAATGGCCTACCCGCGCCTGACCCAGAAGTGGGCTCAGGGATGATCGGCACTTT
>JAIXOO010000489.1 GCA_027486765.1 Saprospiraceae bacterium | reverse complement strand
TTTGCACCAGCTCACAAAACTGAGCGTATTGCGCATGAAGCTTTTGAATGATTTCTTGCTTGTTCATTTTATAAGTTTAATCATGCATAGAGTGGGTAAAATAATGTAAATTTTGCGCTCAAAACCAAATTCAACTCAGATGAATCCTATGTTTCAACCAAATGAAAACAGCACCAGGCTATTGGCTGGGCGTTTGTTGAAAAAACTGCAACTTTCCATCCTTTTTTCCCTACTTATTCTGGTCCGTGGTTACGCCGATGAAGGCATGTGGTTACCCATGCTTTTGGGTCAGCAAGTATACCAGGACATGGTCAAAAAAGGCCTGAAACTCAAACCAGAACAACTCTACAGCATGAATCAAGCTTCCATCAAAGATGCGATCGTCATTTTTGGGGGTGGCTGTACGGGCGAAATTGTCAGCGAACAAGGTTTGATTTTTACCAATCACCACTGTGGATACGGGGCGATTGCCGCAGCTTCCAGTGTGCAAAACAACTACCTGCGTGACGGCTTCTGGGCCATGGACAAAGGTAAAGAAATCCCCTCCCAAGGGCTACAAGTGCGTTTTTTGCGCAGCATTGACGAGGTGAGTCAAAAAATTCTGGACGCAGCGGGTAATTTGAAAGGGATGGAACGCATCCGCAAAATCAACGAGGTAGCCGCAGAACTCATCAAAGCCAATGTCGGTGAAGACGAGTTTAAAGCTGCGGTCATTGTGCCTATCTTTAAAGGCCGTCAGTACCTGATGTACAGCTATGATGTGTATAAGGATGTACGCTTGGTAGGTACACCGCCCGAAAGCATCGGCAAATACGGCGGTGATACCGACAACTGGGAGTGGCCCCGCCATACTGGTGACTTTTCGGTTTTCCGCGTATACATGAGCGCAACGGGCAAAGCAGCCAATTATGCGGCGGACAATGTGCCTTACAAGCCCAAGTACTTCCTGCCAGTAAGCATCAAAGGTTTTGCCGATGGTGATTACGCGATGACTTATGGTTACCCTGGCAGCACCAACCGTTACGAAACTTCCGCAGGTATCAAACTGAGCATTGACATCAACAACCCAACTTTGGTCAAACTACGGGACATGCGCCTCAAATTTATGTTTGAAGAAATGCGTAAAAGCCCGGCCACCAAATTGCAATTGGCCCCAGAATATGCCAGTGTAGCCAACTACTGGAAGTTTTATGATGGTGAAAGCAAACAATTGGTCAAGTACGACATTTTTGGGCAAAAGAAAAAAGTGGAAGATGCCTTTACGGCCTGGGCAAAAGGTAAGTCGGAATACGAAAACCTGTTCAGCGATTTTGAAAAAATGTATGCCGATTGGCGGCCCTATGCCATGCATAGGCAGTACATCGTGGAAGGGATCACGGGCTGCCGACTGGTGCGGGCAGCAGCCCGTTGGACTGAGCTGGAAGCACTCTTGAAAAAAGGTGATAATCCACAAAAACTGCTACAAACCCTGGAGGGTGCCCGCAGTGCTTACTTGGCCAACTTCAACCAAAAAGCTGATAAAAATATCCTCGCGTCGGTGATTATGATGTTCCTCACCGACATTGAGACCAGTCAGCACCCGCAAGGGTTTTACGACATGCTCTTCCGCAAATACAGCAGCATCGACAATAGTCCTTTCAAGGCCTTTGCCGACGATGTGTTCACCAACTCGATGATGGTGGATGATAAAAAATGGGCCGCATTTAAGGAAAAACCTAGTCTGGAGGTATTGAGTGCAGATCCAGCTTTTGTGGTGGTCAATGCTTTTATTAAAAATTGGGACCAAAACTACCAATCCAAATTTGTAGAATTCAGCACCAAAAATGAAGACCTGGGACGCAGCTATCTCAAAGGTTTGTTTGAGATGGATCCCAACCGTATGAACAGCACTTACCCAGATGCTAATTTCACCATGCGGGTTTCTTATGGTGCAGTGAAAAGTTACAAACCCAAGGATGCGGTGATGTACGACTACGTTTGTACACTTTCGGGCGCAATGGCCAAGTACAAGCCGGGGGATTACGAATTTGATATGCCCCAAAAACTCCTGGATTTGTACAAGGCCAAAGATTTTGGTCAATATGCCGACCCTAAATACAAGGACATTGTGGTCTGTTTCATCACCACCAACGACATTACCGGGGGCAACTCGGGTTCACCAGTAATCAACGGCAAGGGTGAATTGCTGGGGCTGGCTTTTGACGGCAATTACGAAGCGCTCAGTCACAAACTAGCTTTTGACAAAGACCTCAACCGCACCATTTGTGTGGATGTGCGTTACATGCTCTGGTGCATTGAAAAGTTGGGCGGTGCCAAGCACATCATTGATGAATTGAAATTGGCGAAGTAATTCATTCTTAGGTGTTTCTTTGGTGCCTATGGTTTCTTTGGTGGTGAAATAATACCCCCTGCTCCGCAGGTTTTTTCTTTTCACCACCTAAGAAACCACAGGCACCTAAGAAGCACTCAAGTAAGTACTGTTGATTAATTTTGCCTTACTGCAACCCTTTCGAATTTTCTTCGTCCTTGGGAATAGAGCTTTATCAATTTTCGGGATGATGACAGTTGGCAACGAATTAAGGATCAAATCACCATTTGCGCTGCTGGTGGCGCTTTTTCCTGTTTCTATACTTCTGTTTTTAGGAAAACCCTGGCTATTGGGGGTCATTCCCCTAGGTTTTTTAAGTTTGTATGGATATGTACAGCTCAAACGAAAATCGAAACGTTATTCCTGCTCTTTGATCCATTTCACAACACAAGATCAGTCAGAGCACTTAAGCATGGATTTGGAGCACTTGCTTTTTTTGACCTCTAAAGACAAATCCACCTGCATATATTACCTGAACAAGGGGCATGTTGATCAAAAAGTACTACGCGGTAGTTTGAAATATTTTGAAGCACAATTAGAAAGTTTCCCTGTACAGCGATGCCATCTTTCATACTTGGTCAATCTCAACCAAGTACGTTTTATTGGTGGTCATGCGGATGGTTTAAAACTTTACCTGCGCAATGTTGATGATCCCATTCCAGTGTCCAATAAGTACCGTAGTGCTATTTCCAGTTCATTACAAACTTTGTCTGAATGAGTTATTCAACCTTAAATCCCAATACTACCCCAGCCCCAAATTCGATTTAAAAATCTTGACGGCCACCGCCAGCAAAATCACCCCCATAAATTTGCGGATGACCAGCAAACCTCCTCTCCCCAGCAATTTTTCCAATAAACGTAAAGACCGAAGGACGATGTAAATGATCAACAAATTGAGCAAAATGCCAATTACAATCGTCAAGGAATCAAAATTGGTTTTGAGTGAAATAACGGTGGTTAAGGTCCCCGAACCCGCAATAAGTGGAAAAGCTACGGGCACCAGGCTCCCGGTTTGGTTTTCGTCTTCAGATTTAAAAATGTCGATCCCCAGGGTCATTTCCAGCCCCATGATGAAAATCAGGATGGAACCTGCTACGGCAAAAGATTTTAAATCCACGCCTAAAACGTGTAAAAAGGCTTCACCGATAAATAAAAAAACCAGCATTAGTAAGCCAGCAAAGGTAGTAGCTTTCCAGGCCTGGATTTGCCCAATACGCTCACTGATTGAAATGAGGATGGGAATATTGCCCAACATGTCGATGATGGCAAAAAGGGTAAAGGTGACGGTGAAGACATGGTCAAAGTTCATAAGGGCAGGTGTTGAGAAGATTGAATTGAGTGGAAAGGTACTACTTCCCTTTCAATTTTTCAATCGCCTTCAACACGGCCTCCCGCTTGTCTGCGGCGGTCATCCAGCGGGGTAATCTTGCGCCAATACTCCGACTCATATGGGGGCTGGTATTCCGTTCCCGCAATTTGGC
>JAIXOO010000213.1 GCA_027486765.1 Saprospiraceae bacterium | reverse complement strand
GCCATCAATTTTGAATCCGAAGAAGTCCGCTTCCGTTTGGATGAAAACGGTGTGCCGATTGAAGTATACACCAAAGAGCGCAAGGACGCGCACATGTTGATCGAAGACTTTATGCTGCTGGCCAACCGCGAGGTGGCGACTTATGTGTCTGAAAAAGGAACCAAAGAAGAAGCAGAAATCCCGTTCGTTTACCGCGTACACGACGAACCCAACCTGGATAAGGTGGAAGAACTGGCCCGTTTTGCCCGCCAAATGGGAGTTGAGATGAACGTGGCTACGCCCAAAGACATCGCCCGCTCCTTCAACAAACTGGCACAGTTGGCTGAAGAAAACGAAGCCTTGAGCATTCTCGGGCCCATCGCCATTCGCACGATGGCCAAAGCAGAATATTCAAGCGACAACATCGGTCACTATGGCCTGGCCTTTGATTTTTACAGCCACTTCACTTCGCCGATTCGCCGCTACTCGGATGTGCTGGCGCACCGCATTTTGTTCCAAAACCTGAAGGCCACCCACCGCGTCAACAAGGAAAAACTGGAGGAAATGTGCCAACATGTATCCAAGCAGGAACGCCGCGCTGCCGACGCTGAACGGGAATCGATCAAGTACAAACAGGTGGAATTCATGTCCAAACACTTGGGCGAGGTTTTCCCTGGCTTCATCTCTGGCATTGGCGACCGAGGCATCTTCATCGAACTACGCGGCAACCGCTGCGAAGGTATGGTGAGCTTCGAAACCATGAACGAACCGTTCGAAATTGATCCCGGCCGCTTGCGGATTCGTGGGGTGTACAGCAAGAAGGAGTTCACAATGGGGCAGGAGATTCAGGTGCGGATTGTGAGCACGAATTTGCAGAGACGGCAGATTGAGATGTTTTGGGAGGAGGTATGATTTTAAAATAAAAAAAGGCCGCCGATCCAGTTCCCTAGATCGGCGGCCCGCTGCATGTTGAAGAAAAATCTCGGTGTTAGATCAATACAAACCCATGAGCAGATTCATGAGACCACGAAGAGCGTGGATTTTTGGTCATTTCAAAAGTAAGACCCGGCATACCTCAAATGTGCTGCCCGCCGATCCAATCTTTTTTTAAGGTTTAGCAAAATAAATGTACTTGTTGATCTTTTTGCGTAGACCAACCTGGATGCCCCAGTTTTGGTAGCGCTGATCAATGGCGTAATCATTGGCAGTGAATGAGCCAGAATGGCGCAATACATAAGGCTCCAACACCAGCCGCAAACGGGGGGTGATGGGATAACTCGCAGCGATACTTCCGTAAAAAGCTACGCCTAAACTATTGCGGAAAGCCGGATAAGCGTCTGGCGTTTTGCTGGAAAAATCCAGTACTTTATTCAAGTCGGGCGACAAAAAGTTGCCCTTTTGATTGAAGGTCATGTTCAGGTACACCCCGGCATTGGCCGAAAGGGTGAACTTACCCAAGTTGTTGCGCTCATAACCTACCACTACGGGGATATCAATGGTTTGAAAACTATTCTGCTGTGCTTGCTGCTGATAAGTAAACGTTTCTCTGTGGTTGCTGTAGCTCAAGCCACTCCGCACTGCGATGCCATCGATGGAAATCATCGAAAAACGGAGCGCGGCACGGTAGCCATTTTGCACTGCTTCACTTTGTTCACGAGCCTGACGGTACAGTTCAAATTCGGGTTCACGAGCTTCCAAAGTTCTACTCGGCACATCCATGCCTGCCATCAACTCGCCGTATACGCGCCAGCCACGGGTTTTGGGCAGATATAGTGGTTTGCCTCCATCCAGACCAAGCTCAGGCTGGTAGGCCACATTGGCGTTGCGGGAATCCAGAAGATTGAAATTTTCTATTTTTTCTGTTTCTTCGGTTGCCAATGAAGCGGTATTTTTTGTTTCTGCTTCTCCAGGTAGTTGAGCAGAAGCGATTGTATTCAAATTTTGCGAAGCCGAAGTATTAAGTGGCGTTTCTGCCTGAACTACTGCATTCGAATACTGACCAGGAGGGGCAACACTTGCAACAGTCTGCTCATTTCCTTTGGATGCCTTGTTGAGTTGCGCAGCAGCACGATCATCTACATTGGGCATCAATACCGCAGTTTTATAATTGCCAAAACTTTGTTCTTGCAATTTTTCTTCCAGCCTTTGATCCTCGCTATTGGCGGCAGACTGGAGTAGCCCCGGTTCAACTTCCGCCGCAGGATCGATAGCTGCAATCGGCGTATCCGACTGAGTGGGTTTCAGCGGGTTGATCAGTTCGGGTTGATTGTTCATTTGCTCGGCCCACATCCAGATGGCCCCAGTCAAACTGAGTAGTAAGATCGCCGCAGTTAAATACCAGACCAGGCGGCGGCGTTGGGCTTCTTTCGCTTGAGCCGTTTTCCGGGCGTCCAGTGCAGCCCACAAATGCATGGGAGTCTCCATGCTGTGGTGGTACAACTTGTCCCGAAAAAGATCATCCAGTGGATTGTGCTCACTCATACCGTAACTTTTTGTACATGCTCTAATTCCATGACCATTGCCTGCAGCATCTTGCGGGCTTTCACCAATTGTGACCGGGAAGTACTCTCTTGAACCCCCAAAGTATCCGCAATCTCGGCATGGCTGTAGCCTTCAATGGCGTACAGGTTGAACACGATGCGGTAGCCTTCGGGTAGGCGGGCAATCAGCCCCAAGAGTTCTGCTTCACTGAGCTGGGAAAAAACACTGGGTTCGGCGGCGGAAAAATCCTCCCTTATTTCCAGGCCGTATTGCTCATGTGTAAAACTTTTGCGGTCAAAGGTTTTCAGTGCAGTGTTCACCACCACGCGGCGGATCCAGCCCTCAAAGGAGCCTTTGTTCTGAAACTGATGCAAATGATCGAAGATCTTGATGAAAGCGTCTTGAAGAACATCTTCAGCTTCCATATGATGGCGGGCATAACGCATGCATACCGACAACATCTTCCCAGCGTAACGCTTGAAAAGTTCCTGTTGGCATTCTCGTTTTTGCCGCAAACAACCTTCGATGATTTCTTTTTCCGTCACAAGTTTAACAGGTCTGATTGAATAGAGCCGACAGCTGTCTAATTCGCTGCCTTAGAACCACTAAAACCTGTCACGAAAATACAACAATAGTCCGTTTACGGTATGAGGATGTTGAAAAAAGCCTGATTTCCAGCGCTGAAAGGCTTCTTCTAGTGGCATGAGTTCGAGTTCGACTGCCTCTCCTGTATCTAAATCGATGGCATGATTGGGTTCACAATCGGTGGCCAACCAGTGGTGGATATAGGAATCCATAAAGACGGGATTGGAAGGGATACTGCCCAAAAAAGTCCAATTTTGACTGGCATAGCCGGTTTCTTCCCGCAGTTCGCGTTGGGCAGAAAAATGGTGCTCTTCACCGGGGTCGACTATTCCACCGGGTAATTCCAGGGTTTCGAGACGGATGCCCACCCGGTACTGGCGGGCCAGAATCAATTCCTGATTGGGAGTGATGGCAACAACATTGGCGGCATCCGGTGAATTGAGGATGATCATCCGTTCGGTGATGCCATTGCGCGGGTTGGTCAGGTGGTCGAAACGCGCCTGGAAGAGTTTGAGGTCGGGGCCTGGCTCGGAATGTTGGAGTTGCCAGGAGAGTGGATTGGAAGGCATGGGTATAATTGTAGGGGCGCCCCTTGCGGGCGCCCTTGATACGGCGAATGGGCACCCGCAAGGGGCGCCCCTACGAATCATTTTGCGTCATCAATAATGGCATCATCGATCAGATCATTACCATCTTTGTCTCCATCTTCGAATCCGTGGGTTTTATTCCCTTTGGTGGATTGGAAGTCTGGATCTTTGCTTAGCGTTGGTTCCTTTGAGAAAGCGCCACTGTCTCCATCGGCCCAACGTTTGGCTTTGTCAAAGAAGTCATCGTGTTTGCCGAGGTCATTCTTTTTGGCATCGTCCATCACATCCATGAAGGTGCGGTCTTTGTCTTTGGCCTTTTCCTCAATTTTGTCGCCCATTTCTTTGGCTTTTTGGATGAGGTCGTCCATGCTGTTTTGGTGTTTTTCGGAGGAGGCTTCTTTTTGGGCTTTTTCGTAAAGTTCATCGGTTCTGGTGATGACCTCGCCTTGCATTTCTTTCACCTTTTCCCATACTTCACCGCCTTTTTCCATCACCTTCTCCCCTACTGTTCCGGCTACTCCTTTCATGGTTTCAAAAACGGAGCTGCCCACGTCCAGCAGTTTTTCACCCGCTTTGGCAGCCACTTCTTCCACTTTTTTACCCGCTTCCAGGGTGGTATCTAAAACTTTGCTGCCAATTTTTTCAGCCGTGGTTTTTTCCCGAGGAATGGCGGGGTCTGCGCTGTCCAGCGTATCGAAATTGAGTGGGCGATCCTCCACAACCGGATTGGTTACGGGTGGTGGCGGTGGTGGAGTTGATTGTCTTTGGGTCTCCTCAAACAGGTCATTGATGCTTTCGACGGGTGGTGGAGTGGAAACTACGGGAGGTGTTTCTGGTTCCTTTCTGGTACCCATCACGTCCTGTGCTTTGTCGATCACTTTAGCGCCCAGGTCTTCTACTTTATCCAGGGCATCGCTGAAGAAATCTTCTGCTTTATGGACGAATTCCCCCGAGCGGTCTTTTATTTCTTGTCCAGCTTCTTTAGCAGTTTCGACGGCTTTGTTAGCTGCCGATTTGCCTAAAGATTGAGCGCCAAACAACACTTTTTTGATTTCATTAAAAAATCCCATAGCATTTGGATTTTTGAGTTGGTTAATTTTTTGGGAAAGACAGGCTAAATATAGTGGAAAAGCAAGGGGATTCCAAAAATTGCTTCGACAATTGAAGGGCAGTGATCGACCGAAAGTTGCAGCGTCAATAAACAGGTTTGTCTTTGATGTTCAAAAAAGTCTCCATTTCTTGCTCCAAATACAAAGCATGCCCAGACTGTGAGAAGCCTCCTACCAAGCGTTGACGCTCGGCACTGGTGGTCAGGGCAGTGACTGCGTAGGTGTAATCGGGCCGACCATTGGTTTTACTGGGTACATATTCCTCTACAAACAACTGCTCAATGTCGCGTACGGCCATGAAGCGATTGGGGTTAAAAGGGATGGGAATTGGGCCGTTTTTGATGTCAACCCCTTGGCTGGTGACCACGATGCTGGTTTTGTTCAACATCAAACCCAAGGTGTACATTAAAAAAGAAAGCCCTACGATGAGGTGAAGGCTGAGAAACAACAACATTCGCCATTCACCGCTAACAATTCCGGTGATGACGAAGGGGATAAGAAATGTGTTCCACACAATGGTAAACAATAAAAAGAACCCCCAACGCCGCGTATTCCGCCAAGGAATGATAAAGCGCAACTCTCCAAAATCGCGTTCCGTGATCACGCCTTTGGGCATTTCTATTTTTCGGCCATCTTTTGGCCTTTGCAAAGTACTACCTCCTTCTCGGTTGGCTTCCTTCATCAATTGCTGCACGGTCTCCAAGATGCTCGATTTGGAGGAATCTACATTCGCAGGTGCAAATGAAAAAACAGCGTTGCAATTGCGGCATTTGGCCACCATGTTTTGCAAATTGACATCCTCGGCAAGAATGAGTCGCCCGCAGGTAACGCAGCTCAATTGGTTGGACATAGGTTTGGGTGTTGGTCAATGAATTGGACTCATTAAATAGGTGTCTCAACTAAAAAAGATGTTCTAAGGGCGATAAAAAAATAAGTGCTCATTTTGCCAAAGGATTAGATAAGTAAACGGTTCATTTCAAGTATCTTATCTAATCCTTTGGCTCAAGAAAAATGAGCACTTATTTTTGCCCCACTACTAAGTTAATCCTTTTTTCCTTTTGTCGCATTTGAATTGGCTTTTCAAGCCTAAATTTGCTGCCAAACCATCCTCAACAATTACTTATGCAATACCGACCACTCGGAAAAACCGAACTCCAGGTAAGTGCCATCTGCCTAGGCACCATGACTTTTGGCGAGCAAAACACCGAAGCAGAAGGCCATGCCCAAATGGATTACGCCCTTGAACGCGGCATCAATTTTTTTGACACCGCTGAAATGTATTCCGTTCCTTCACGCAAAGAAACGCAGGGCAGTACCGAACGCATTATTGGTACCTGGTTCAAAAAAACGGGCAATCGAGATAAAATTATCCTTGCCTCTAAAGTAACAGGCCCATTTAGCTTGTATCAGTTGGACCGTGGGCCATTTAATTTTTCGGCAGCACAAATCAACGCCGCTTTAGAGGGCAGTTTGCAGCGCCTGCAGACCGATTACATCGACCTGTATCAACTGCACTGGCCGGAGCGCAAAATGAATATGTTTGGCAAACGGGGGTTTGTTTACGACCCCAACGACCCCTGGGTTGACAATTTCAACGAAGTATTGCATGCATTGGATGAACTGGTCAAAGCGGGGAAAATTCGCCACGTCGGGCTTTCCAACGAAGTACCCTGGGGACTGATGCGCTTTTTGCAGGAATCGGAGCGGCACGATCTAGCACGGGTGGTGAGCATTCAAAACCCTTACAATTTGCTAAACCGTTTGTTTGAAGTCGGTTTGGCCGAGATGGCAATTCGGGAAAAAGTGGGTTTATTGGCTTATTCTCCGCTGGGTTTTGGCCGTTTGTCGGGCAAGTTCAACCGGCCGGGTGAGGATTTGAGCAAGGCGCGGATCAATCTCTTCAAGCAGTATACCCGCTACAATAGCCCGCAATGTTTGGAGGCCGTGGAAAAATACCTGCACATTGCTGAAAACCATGGGCTCAGTTTAACGCAGTTGGCGCTGGGTTTTGTCAACAGCCGCCCTTTTTTGACCAGCAACATCATTGGGGCAACGACGCCGGCGCAGTTGAAAGAGAATATTGATAGTATTGAGGTGAATTTGTCGGAGGAGGTGTTGAGAGAAATCGAAGGGGTGCAGGCGGCCATACCGGATCCAGCGCCGTAAGGATTTCGGATTGGGGATTTCGGATTTCGGTTGGGCAACGCACACAGCCGAAATCCGAAATCCCCAATCCGAAATGCTCACTTGAGTCTTGCTACCCAACCATCCATTGTGGTAGTCAGAATTTCGCCATTGCCCAGGGGAACAACATTGTTAACCAAGGCGTTGGACAATTTATGCGCCCAAAGCAGTTGCCTTTTTTCCCGATCCACTACGTAAACCACACCCTTATCGCTGGCAATGTAAATTTTGCCATCCTTTTCCACAGTAGGAGAAGGGCCAATTTCGTAGCCGAACTTCAAGTTGAGGCTCCAGGTTTTTTCTCCTTTTAGGTCAAAAACCACCAGTGAGTCCTGCATGGTTTTGCTATATAGTTCCTGACGATCACTGGAGAGACCAATCGACTCGCGGCCTTTGGCATAGTTGCTCCGCCACACTTCTTTTCCGGTAGCGGCATCCAAAGCAGTGAAATAACGATCCGGCGCAGCGATAAACACCTTACCGTCCGCTACAACCGGGAGGCAGGCAGCGGGAGAGTACAAACGGGAACTTTGCCCATTGCTCCAACGCCAGAGGAATTTACCCGTTTTTTTATCCAAAGCATAAAAGAAGGTGCCCCAATCGCCGAAGTACACTCTTTCGGCATCTACACATGGGGTACTTTCTACAAAATCGACCACCCCATTAAAAGTCCAACGCGTGCTGCCATCCTTCAGATTCAGCGCCCGAAACTTGCCTTCGGAACTTCCCAAATACACCAATTCACCATCTAGCAAAGGTGAGGCTACGATCGATTTTCCAGTTTTGGTTTTCCAAAGCAGTTTGCCGGTTTTGAGGTTCAAACAATAGACATTACTATCCGTAGAAGCGACTACCACCCGATCAGCTGCCAGCGCTGGGGTGGAGAATATTTTGCCTCGGGTAGTGTAATGCCAGAGTTTTTTACCCGTTTTTACGTCCAGCGCTACAATTTGGCCTGCACTGTTGGGGTAAACGGCGAGTTCCGCATTTGCGACAATACCTGCACCCACGTCGCTTTTGTCCTGAAATTTCCAGATGGTTTTGACCTGAGAAAATTGTTCATTGACGGAAAAATCGGGTTGAGGCTGGTCGGTGTTTTCGTAGCGGTGTTTGTAGAGGAAAACTTTGTGCCATATGGGCAAGGTCTCACCTTCTGCTTCCACCACCTGAATGCCTTCAGGTACCTGTGCACGCAGTGGGCGGCGCTCGGCATAATACAGGGTGTCAAACTGGACATTGACCAGGTTGTAGCCACCTACCGGCTCCTTGGCGCGCAAGTTGGAGCGCCCCATCACGTTGGGAATACCAGCAGCATCCAGGAATTTGTTGCGGTGCCCATGCCCACAGAGGGCTAGCTGGGTGTTGCGTTTTTTCAATTTTTCCAAGACTTGATACCAATTGGCCAAACCGGAATCGAGGGGATAATGATTGACAAAAATGATGGGCTGAGTAGCCGATGTAGCGTTAAGGATGGAATCCAGCCAAACCAGATCCTCCCGAGGCACCAACCCTGGAGCCATGCGCATATTGGGGCCACTGCTGCATCCAATGAAGCGATACCCGGCATGGTCAAAAACAAAACGATCGGCACCAAAAATGGCACGAAAACTATTGCAACCACTTTCTGACCACTTGGTATCGTGGTTGCCTGGCACGATGTACAAGGGTTTATTGAGTTGGCTCAGGATATTCTTGGCCTGTTTCAGTTCCGCATCCGACCCAAATTCGGTGACATCGCCCGAATGGATCACGAAGGCAATATCGGCTTGGTCATTGATGTCGCGTACCGTACGCTCCAGGTCTTCGGCAGCAGTTGCACCACTACCGATGTGGGTATCGCTGATGTGGGCAAATTTGAAAGGTTGTGCCCCGAGGCAAATGGGTAAAAAAACGGCGAAAACTGCCCCGAATTTCAATAATCGTTCCATGGAATGTTATTTTTATCCAACATTTACTCAAACACTACCATTATGCAAAAGCTATTACTGTTGATTTTAGTTTTGACAAGTTTTGTGGGGCTGCAGGGGCAGTCTTGTGGGCTAAAAGTAGTCAATACCCTGGATGGTTATCGCCAAAAAGTAGTAGAAAACGCCGAAAATGAATTGGTCGAAATCATCAAAGCAATCCCCTCCGTCAAACTCGACATCAAATACGCCACCAAAGACAACCTGGTGCACCAGCGGGTATACAAACAGGCCCGGGCTTTTGCACGGAAGCCAGTAGTGGAATCGCTACAAAAAATCCAGGCCGAGCTCAATACCCAGGGTTTGGGCCTCAAAGTTTTTGATGGTTATCGTCCTTATGCGGTCACTTGCCTGTTTTATGCCGCCATTCGGGATACCACCTTTGTGGCTGCACCCTGGCATGGTTCCAGACACAATCGGGGTTGTGCCATTGATTTAACCCTGATCAATCTAAAAACTGGTAAAGAACTCCCCATGCCTTCCGGCTACGACGAAACCACCGAACGTGCCTTCCACGATTACGCAGGAGGCACAGCAGAAGAACGCAAAAACCGGGCAATATTGCGTGAGGTGATGACCAAACATGGTTTTGCCATTTACAAATACGAGTGGTGGCACTACGATTTTATTGGTTTTCAGCGCTTTGACATTACAGACATCCCCTTTGAAGAACTCAGCAAGTAACCCCCCAACCCACGAATAAATTCGTGGGCAGGGAATAGACCACCTCCCAACCCACGAATTTATTCGTGGGCAGGGAATGACCAACCCCAACCCACGAATTTATTCGTGAGTAAACGCTCAACCATGCACCCTCAACTCCTAAAACGGCTCCTCATTTTTGCCAGTGTCTCCATGTTGGTTCTGCTGGCTTGGTTTGCCCTATCCTTTTATTTCAAACTTTACCGCCAGGTCAACCTCAACATTTGTGCTGGCCGTAAAGATGGAGAAGGTTACCATTTTGCGCAAGCCATTAAAATGGTATTACAAGAACATTATTCCTACAAGATCAAAAGGTTCGATATTATTGAAACAGCTGGGTCGGAAGCAAATTCGGACTCAATTAGCCGCAAAAGTGCTGACTTTGCTTTACTTCAGGCCGATGTAGAACATTTTCCTGACAATGGTGGTATTGTGGCCATTCTGTATGCAGATTTATTTCAACTGGTGGTGCGCAACAACAGTGGCATCCAGCACATGCGCGACCTCAAAGGCAAAAGAATTGCTTTGCCGGAAAAAGGAAGTGGGCAGTACAGCTCTTTTTGGGCTTTGGCTAACTATTATGGTATTCAAGAATCAGACATCCAGGCCTTTCATTTGTCCAATCAGAAAATTGAGCAAGGAATGATGTTAGACTCCCTGGATGCAACCTTTGCGGTAAGAGCACTTGGCAATCATTTTGTGCAAGGTTTGCTGCGTTCAGGAAAAGCCAAACTGATACCTATTGAAGACATTGATGCTTTTCGAATTGATCGACCTTCTTTAGCCTCAGGCGTCATCCCTCGTGGTGCGTATGGAGGCAGCCCCTATATTCCAGGGGAAGCAACCAATACCATTGCGGTGCCACGGCTTTTGGTAGCCAGGGATCAAACCGATAAGGAGGCTGTGCGCCTACTTACCCAATTGTTGTTCGAACGCCGCAATGACCTGATCAAAGCGCTGGGGATGGAATACCAACACCTAAGCGGCTCGATCACTCAACCGGATGGAAGGCAGGGCACCTTTATTCCCCTTCATCCGGGTGCACAGGCTTTTTATGATCGCGAAAAACCCAATTTTTTCACTGAAAACATCGAGCTATTTGGCATTTTGATTTCGATCCTTTTGCCACTCATTTCTGGTGCCTTGGGCTGGTACACCAACCGGATGGAAAGGCAAAAAAACACCGCAGATCAATATGCCAAGGAGATAATGGCCATTGTTAATGATTTGCAGGAAACACAAGACCTAGCTGGACTCGATTTAAAACGGGAGGCTATGCTCAATGTACTGAATCGAGTAATGGCAGACCTGGACCATGATGTACTCAATTTGGAGGGCTTTCACCTTTTTTCTTTTACCTGGGAAATGGGCTATCAGGCTTTAAAAGAACGGGCAAGAGCACTAAGGAACGGAAATAAAACTAGTATTTAATTCTATATTCGTATTTATAAATTCCTTTTGTTGTGAACAAATTGAGTAAGTCTTTTTGTTGTGAACCGATTTTTTTGCACATTATATCTAAGCCAGCTATGAATTTACAGCTCCTACACCAAACTTTTAATCGTTTGATTGCCAAAGGTGATTTTTCGACCTCAATTCAACAACTTCTGCAAATTTTGGAAGCCTCCCCAATGTTAAAAGAGCACTTGCTTAAACACAATTTTAACGATGAACTAAGTCGAATGATCATTGGCAGTGAAAAGTTGCCTGACCTCTCCAATTTTTCATATATCCACATCCATTATGCGATTTTATCCATATTGTTGGAAATAGAGATTCAGGTGAGTATAGCTGAAAAAATTCAATCTGAAGTATTAAAAGTACTGGCCTCCGTTGGCCCACAGCTCAATCCACACAAAAAACAATTGGACAGCGCGCAAGTCAAAACCCATGATTTTTTGGTTCGGCAATTGGCATTTAGTGAATTAACTGCACATCAGTTGATCAAAAAGGGCAAATTGGTTCATTACAAAAAGGGCACCCATTTTTTCAGCTTGCCAGAAGAAAAGTACAAGATGGGCATTGTGCTCAAAGGCATTGTCAAAGCCTATTACGCAGTACAAAAGAAAAAGAACGATGTCACGGTCACTTTATTCATCATGCCAGAGGGCGCTATTGTCGCTGATTTTGATCAACTTTTTTTGAATGATTCCACTGATTTGAAATTTGAATGTTTGGAAGATTGTGACATTCTGGAACTTGATTACAACGAGGTAAAGTTGCTCCAACAGCAGTATCATGAGGTATGCGCGGATGTCAACAAATTTTTAGAAGCTCAACTGACCGAATCTCTGATTAGAATCAGGTCCTTTGTCTTAAACGATGGCAAAAAACGTGTAGCAGAATTAAGAGATGGCAACAAAGCCCTTTTTTCGAGGGTCAGCAATAAAGATCTCGCCTATTTTGTCGCTTTAACACCAGAGTCTTTGAGTAGAATTTTACCTGATTTAAAATCATGATATCCCTCAATTAAGGCCATATCATTGTTGAATTGACAAATGTTAAGATAAACATCTGTTGGTAGTCTTTTTTTTGATCCTCTGAATTGATGTTCCTACTTTTATCTCAACAACAGATTCATTCTTTTGATCCACGGTCCCTAAGTAGTACTAAACCCGTTTATGCATCTTTCTTATCTGTACCAGAAATTACCGAATAGCTGATTGATATACTGATCTGATTTCACAATTTTAAATGAGCATAAAATTAGACAAAAAATTAGGCTCAATTTATTCACAATGTTCACGAGAATGGTGGGACAGCCTTTTGGCCAACCCATCATTCTCATGAAGATTTTTTCTCTACTTCACCAATTCAAACTTATACTGCAACCTTTCAATAATCGGGCTATCCTTCCCTGGCATGGTATTCTCCAGGATGATGTCCACATCGATTGTTTCACTTTCCGTTTTATCGGTGCTGTCAAAAGTTACTTTGATTTTGCCGGACTCTCCGGGTTTCACCGCGTCGGTAGAATAGTCCGTGGTGGTGCAATCACAGGCGGTGATGATGGCGATTTTGAGCTCGGCATCCCCTTTGTTGATGAATTCAAAGGTGTATTCACGTTTCTCGCCCTTTTTCACCTTACCAAAATCCACTTCGCGGATTTTGAACTGCATAACGGGCACCCCTTTGAGATCTTTCGCATAATACAGTGTAGAAAAGCGGTGAATGGTGTCTTTTACAGGTGCGGGAGCAGGAACCGTATCAATCAACTTATTGCGGTTGGGTGCAGGTTTGGTTGTGGTTGGCTTTTTGCGCAATTCCGCCCGTTTGATCACAATTTTGGTTGGACCTTTGATGATCTTGAACTCGGTACGACGGTTCAGCTGGTGCGCTGCTTCCTGTTGTTCCTTGGTTTCCAGGTTGTCGATGAAGGTTTGGGTTAGGGTATCTTTCACGGTCATGAACAGGTACTCTGCCGCCATTTTTTCATTCACTGGTTTGGGTTGAGCTTCGCCGTAACCCTTCGCCTGAATCCGGGTAGAGGAAATTCCTTTCGCCAACAACCATTTACGCGCGGATTCAGCCCGGCGTTGCGACAAGTCCTGGTTGTAGGCATCCCGGCCCCGGTAATCGGTGTGCGAGCTGAGCTCGATGACCATTTCCGGGTATTTTTTCATCAGGTCAAAAACCAGATTGAGGTCGGGTTCGGATTCCGGGGTGATTTTATCGTCAGCATACTCGTAAACGATGTTATCCAAAAGGATAGGCTGCTCGGTCGTAATGGTATCGTATTCAGGTTCTACTTTCACCTTGGTTTCAGGCCGGGCTTTAAGGAAGAATCTTTTTTCCAAGACCTTACTTTCTTTCAGCCCAATCGTGGAAACCTGTGCGCTGTCGGGGAAATACCCCGGCACGGTCACTTTGATTTTATAGGCTTTGTCCAAAGTCAAGGGGAAATCAAAGCGGTTGCCATCGGTATTGAGTTTTTGATCAACCGGAGTGATTTCGGTGGTTGCTACCGTTCCCAGGTTGGTCGTCCCACCTTTGAGCGGCTTTTTGGCGATGTCAAACACCCCAACTACCAAATCTGCCTTGATGCGTGGCACTTCAAATTCGTAAATGTCGTCGCAGCAGGTTTTGGCACGCACCGAACGGTTGGTGCCGGGGCGATTGGAGGTAAAAAAGCCTTTGTACCCTTCCCGATCCAATGAGAAATATTGATCGTCGGTAGAGGAGTTGTAGCCATTGCCGAGGTTACGAGGCTCGCTCCATACCTGACCATTCCATACTGTAAAGAAAATGTCCTGACCACCGTAACCGGGATGGCCGCTGGAACTGAAGTACAAAGTACCGTCAAAATAAAACGGGGTCACTTCATCTCCGGGTGTATTGATTTTTGGCCCCAAATTGATCGGATCACCATACACTCCTTCCCCTTTGTAGGAAGCATAATAGAGGTCAAAACCACCTTGCCCACCGTCCATGTTGGAGGTAAAAAAGAGTACTTCTTTGCCAAACAGTTCTCCAACTACTGGGTGTAGTGACAAATATTCGCCATTGACTCCGGTGCATTCTTCTGCGGCGCCCCAGGAGTCACCACCGCCCTGGCTGAAGAAAATTTTACTTTCGGATACTTCATTGCCCTTCATCAACGCACGAGTGAAGTACATGCGGCTTCCATCAGGAGAGAAGGACACAAAGGAGGTTTGATAACCTTCGCGGTTGATTTTTTGATCCAGTACTTCGGGTTTGCCCCAGCCTTTATCGGTTCTGCTGGTTTTGTAAATTTTGGCCCCTTTTTCCTCCGCGGAATCGGAAGCGATCACCACCTCATCCGTATCAAAACTGACGTAGTAAAGGCTACCATCGCGGTACAAGGAAGGAGAATATTCCGAAAAGGCGTTGCTCACGTTTTTGTCTAAAGCCTTGGGGGTTACCTTGGCTTTGGTTTTGGACATGGCCAATTCACAGCCCGTCACTTCATACTGCGCCAACTCCTTGAGTTTTTCATCTTTGGTGGCACCGATGAATTTCTGGAATTCCTCTAGCGCTTCTTCACAATCGCCGTTCATCTTGAGTGAACGACCAAATTTGTAGCGCAGCTCGATAAAGTTGTTCTGTTTGTCTTTGCGCAACAAAGCCCGGTAATAACGCGCTGCTTTGGTATAATCCCGCAGTTGGTAATTCATCTCCGCCAATTGCGGCAGTAAGGATTCGTCCTCTACTTCCTCGTAGGCCTTTTCTAGCAAGAGGACTGCCTGATAGTAATTCTTGTCCGCTATTGCGGCCTCGGCAGCTTCCATGTTTGCTTCCCGGGAAGACTTGCGCAAAGGCTGAGCTTGCAAGCTAAGCCCAACGAAAAGAAGCAACAACAAAATTGAAAAATAACTTTTCATATCAACTAAGGATGTTAAGGTCAATTAAAGTCTTGGACACAAGATGGAAGGTGGCACATTGGGCTTTTTGTACAACTTGATGATGTAGTTGGCTGCCAATTCAAAACCACCTTTGATGCCCCGGTCGCTAGACAATTCGCCCAAACGCATGTCCCAGGAAGCACCAATGCGCAAGTCTTTGTGGTC
>JAIXOO010000266.1 GCA_027486765.1 Saprospiraceae bacterium | reverse complement strand
GATGAGCGGCCTACGACCTTAAAAGCTGCGAAAGATGGCAAAATGTATTTGCCGCGTGGGGATTACAAGGTGGTGCTGAGTAAGGATGGAAAGGATAGTGAGGTGAAGTTGAGCTTGAAGTAATTCACTAGGCTTTTATTTTCATAAAGTGCACAAAGGCAGCACAAAGGACACAAAGTTAGACGTTGACAACGTTCTCGCTTGGGGTTCTTTGGGCTGCTTTTTTAATTTAAAATTTGGCTATGATAAAAGAGCCCTTGTGTCAATAATTAAATTCTAAAAACTTGACAAATAGTTTAAAGAAATGTATTTTTGTTAAAAATGCTTAAACATGAACATTCTGGAAATTAAGGGCACATTCGTGAGCATGATTGCACAAGTTGATGATGAAGAACTACTCCAAGAAATGTTACAAAATTGTCTTGAATTGCTAAAAAAAGAGGGCAACTTGTCTGATTTGCCTCCGGAAATATTGCGGGCTTTAGAGGAAGCAAATGCCGATGATGACATGAGCGATGTGATTCCTAACGATGCAGTATTTCAACAATTTAAATCTTGGCAAAAGCAATAGTTTGGAAGCCTAAAGCCAATCAGCAAATCCTTGAAATAGAAGTTTATTTGATTGCGAATTTTTCCGGAAATCACCTTGGGGTGCTATATACAGCATAAAACTCACCTTCTTCTCGAAGCGAATCAATAACATTTAGCAGATCGTTTTTGGAATGTTCTGATAGCCACGATGCAATTTCTTTTTTGGCTACCAAGTAATGGTATAAAGTGATTTTGGAATCCTTGAGATAAAATTTCCTTGGACGATCTATGGTGCGTAATTTTTTAATTGGCCATCTTCCTATTGTGTCCAAAGCGTTTTTCTCATATGTACCTGTGTTATTGAACTGAAGTGCTAAACCTTCATCAAACCAGCACGGTAGTTTTTGATAATAAACCCACCAATTTTTCCCCAATCTAGCAAACAACTCCGTATGACATAATTCATGACTAATGATCTCCACGTATAGACCATCGTTAGGCAGGATGACGTAAGAACCCAATCGAGTCAATGCAGGCACCCCTTTCATCCCATATTTTGAGTAAGCCCTTTCATTATGGCAATATATGATTATGGCCTCATTGCTAAATCCTGTCCAGAATTTTTTAACCTCATTTTTTGAATACTTAAAAACGTAAACCAAGGTTTTCAAAGTCTCTTCAGGAGTATCTATACTAACGAAAATCGGAGTGTTTTCAACAACAATCCTTCGAAATTGCTTGCTGTGTGACACCCAAAGGCAACGCAAATCGCGTTGGTGAAATATAAGTATAAGCCCAATTGCGAATGAGAGGGATAATAAACTAAATATTACAATTTTCTTCTTCATCTCTCTTCAGCGCTGGCGCTGGTACAAGTCTCCAGACTTGTACCAATATCAGCACGTCTCTGACGTGTGTGTTACTCAATATTTTCACATTGCTTGTGCGTCAGAGACGCGGAAATATTGGTACAAGTCTGGAGACTTGTACCAGCTAAGCTGCGTCTGAGTCGCTGCGGCAGCCTCAACCACCCTCAACCTTCTCAACTTAAAAAATCAAATAATCGTCGCCACCCTTTCCCCCATGACACTAATACTATGCGCCAGATCATAATGATCCGTAATCAAATGCTCGATCATATCGCCCATTTGCGAGCAAGAGTATACCGTATCCAGGTGCAATTCCGCCGTGCCGATGCCTTTTTCCAGGGCGTTGCGCACTTTGTGGCGCACCACGGCGGCTTCTTCGTACAATTTAAAATGATCCAACATCATGGCTACCGAAAGAATGGTAGCGATAGGGTTGGCGATGTCTTCCCCGGCTGCGCGAGGAAAAGAGCCATGGATGGGTTCAAACAGGGGTGTGCCGTCACCCACCGATGCTGAAGCCAGCAAACCAATCGATCCCGTGATGGCGCTTGCCTCATCCGAAAGAATATCTCCTATCAAATTATCGGTCAGGATGACGTCGAATTCTTTGGGATTCAATACGATTTGCATGGCCGCATTGTCGGCGTTCAGGTACTCCAATTTTACGGTTGGATAATTTTGGGCCATTTTGTTCACCATTTCTCGCCACAACAGGGAGGTTTCCAACACATTGGCTTTCCCCACCAGGGTCAATTTACCCCGCCGTTTGCTGGCTTGTTTAAATGCCAAACGGGCAATCCGCTCGATTTCACGGGGGTGATAAGTCGTGACATCATACGCACTGCCATCGGGGTTACGGCCTTTGTCTCCAAAATAAATGCCACTGGTCAATTCCCGGTAAATGATAAAATCAACGTTTTTGACCCTTTCTTTTTTGAGTGGAGAAAGGTGCAGTAGCGAGTTGACGGTGCGCACTGGGCGGATGTTGGCAAACAAGCCCAGTTTTTTGCGCAATTGAAGCAATCCTTGTTCCGGGCGGGTTTGTACCGTGGTTTGATCATCGTATTTGGGATCACCAACGGCTCCGAACAGAATGGCGTCACAACGTTGTACGCCCTCTAGGGTATGAGTGGGTAGGGGAGTGCCGTACTTTTCAATGGCAGCGGCGCCAATATCGAAATAGTGCAATCGGAATTGGTGATGGAATCGGTCTGCAATGGCTTGCAATACTTTGACGCCTTGTTCAACTACTTCCGGGCCGATGCCATCGCCGGGAAGTATGGCAATTTTCTTTTCCATGGGATACGCTATAATTTGTCAGTAAAAAGGACTGAAGAAAGGTTGAGGAGGTTG
>JAIXOO010000268.1 GCA_027486765.1 Saprospiraceae bacterium | reverse complement strand
GTAAGAAAAAAGTTGAGAAGGTTGAGAGAGGTTGAGAAGGTTTAGGCTCCGCGAGCGACCCGGTCACTGAGCGTAGCCGAAGTGCAAGGATCGCTCGCGGAGCCTAAACCTCCCTAAACCTCCTCAACCTCCCTCAACTATTGTACAGGCGGTACCGGAGAAGGCACCAAATTATCCACTGGCGGCAGCGACTTTAAAAAAGCAAAAATCGCTTTCAAATCCTCTTCCTTCATGTTGACGTAGTTTTGCCAGGGCATCGGAGGCAAGAGTGTACGGCCTCCATCCAAACCTTTGGATTTTCCTTCAGTAATGGCTTTTTTGAACTGCTCAAAAGACCACTCTTTGATCCCGGTTTCATGTGGCGTCAGGTTGGCAGAGTAGGTAGTGCCCCAAGGGCCAACTGATGCAGTAGTCATCGGGTGAAATAAAACCCAGGGTCCAACGATCTTAGGATCGGAGATCGGCGCAAGTATCACGCTAGCCGGGTGGCCAGACATGCGCAGCTTGGGATCAGGAATTGGGCCTTTGTCGGTCATCACTTTTGGCGAATGGCAATCTTCACAGCCACCGGTAGTGACGAGGTATTCACCTCTTTTCACCAGATCTTCTTCTGACTCGGTAGCGGTTGCTTCATTGGTTTTTGGTGCCTCTTGTGCGCACTGGAAAGTTAGAAAGGCCAGGGCCAAGACTGGCAGCCAGATCAGCATTTTTTTCATACTAGACGTGATTTTAGGGGAGGGTACTTGGTGTTATCCCTCTAATGAGGCTTCAAAATAGTAAACAATATTTGATTGGGAAGAAAATAACCGAATATTTTAATGCATCACCTGAGGTGAATCTAAGGTTTCTATAATTTCTTAGGTGGTAAAAAGAAAAACCTGCGAAGCAGGGTATTTTCACCACCTAAGAAACCTAAGACACCCAAGAAATCACTCAAGCAGCGACTTATTTATTGTTCCCATAAGCCCGATCCAAAAAGCGGTACCGTCCATCATCTTTCGCTTTTACGGCTTTCGATTCCACGTCAATCACCATTACATCGGGAGCATTATCCCCTTTTTGGGCAGCTGACCATTGCGGCAATTTGCCCCCATTGGGATTACCCGAAATGATGAAATTGGCGAAGTAGTTGAGCATGGTTTCCGATACTTTGTAGTCATCGGGAGTCCAGGCATAATCCGTGACCAAATGCAGGTTGCCCATACAGTACTCAATCTCACAAGCGTGAGAAGCGCCAACGGGTTCTGGTGCTTTGGGGGCATTGGGATCACGCTGCATGGTACCTCCGGCCAAACCGGAAACCAGGTTTTGATCCACCAGTGGGGGCCGGATGCGGCTGTACAAATAACGGTACACCGGTTGAGTGCTGTTTTGTACGTGCAAATCGGCCCATTTCCAGGTACTGTAAGCGATAAAACGATCGGCCGCCAGGGCAGTTGCAGATAATTCAATCTCTTTGGTCGACCCATGTGGATACAACTTAAGCACTTCCTCGTGGTCATTGGGGTAAGCCTCTTTCACCTTTTTGACGTAAGCATCTTCCGTATAAGGCTGTCCTTGCATGAAGGCCATGCCGGGGATTTCAGCAGAGTTCCAGCCTAACAACAGTGGCACCATGGCCTGTTGTTTGGCATTAAAAATTTCCGGGATGGTTTTGGGGTAAAAATAGCCGTCGATTACGGTTGGGAAACCAAAACGCCGAGATTCGGTGTAGATTTCAAAAATTTCGCGGGTGCTCAGTTTGCGCAATTCCGCCAGGGTAGGGTAGCCCGCTTTTTTTGCGAACTCCAGGCCAGTTTTTTCTGCTTCGGCCAGTGGAACCGGCGCCAGAGTTGGATTGATACCCGCGCCACTTTCCCCAATGGCACCTGCAATCAGGCCCTTGGAGAGGGGCGAGGCCATTTGCGCACTCACAGAGATGGATCCTGCGGATTCTCCGGCAATGGTTACCTTTTTGGGATCACCACCAAAAGCAGCGATGTTTTTTTGCACCCATTTCAGGGCGGCAGCTTGGTCGAGCAGGCCATAATTGCCGGAAGCTTTATAAGGCGCTTCGGCGCTCAGTTCGGGGTGTGCAAAAAAGCCAAAGATGTTCAAACGATAATTCACCGTAACCACCACAATGCCTTTTTTGGCCATACTTTCACCGTCGTAACGGGGTTCAGAACCATCGCCTGCTACAAATCCACCACCGTAGAAGTAAACCAATACTGGCAGGTTTTTGTCGGTACGTTTTGCGGGCGACCAAACGTTGAGGTAAAGGCAATCTTCACTCAGGCCTTCGGAACGGAATTTCATGTCACCAAAAACAAAACCTTGCACAGCACGAGGACCAAATTTTTTGGTCATTTTGACTCCATTCCAGGGCGCCAGTGGCTGCGGGGCTTTCCAACGGAGTTGGCCAACGGGTGGCTTGGCGAAAGGAATGCCCAGGTAATATTGCATACCCGTGCGGATATCGTAATTGCCTTCAATCAGGCCGTGCTCCACTTTGGTTTGAACGGCCATGTAGAAATTGGTTTGTGCCAGCGCTGAAAAGCCCAGCAACAGTAAGCCGAAAAGGAATAGCGATCGATACATAGGATGTGATTTGGTTTATTGTCACAGAGTGAGACAATAATAGAAATATTTTTAGAAAGAAAAAAGAGCGCGCAAAAAATAAGGGTACCTGATACCTTATTCATTGCTGTTTTTAGCTTCTTTTTTACCAAAACGCCAATAGATTAAGGCAGTAATTACGGTAAGTGATAAAACAATAACCAACACCCGCCCCGATTTCAACTGCTCCAACAACCAGTTCGTAAAATAATACCCAATCCAGCCGTATACGCTCACCCATATAATTGTGCTCAGCAGGCTGAATAACAGAAAGCGGCGGCTACTCAGTTTACTTGCACCAAACAGCAAGGGCAATACAATCCGAAACCCATAAATAAAGCGGTAAGATAAAAGCAGGAGTGTACCATAATGCGCAAGCAAATGATCAATTTTGGCAGCCTTGAGTTGTAGTTTTTCGTTGCGCTCCAGGTAACGTCGCCCTTGTTTGCGTCCAGTGAGGAAATAAAACCAATCGGTACAAAAAGTACCCAGAAAGAAGGCCGCAATGGCCCCGTATAAATCCACATACCCGGCCTGTGCAGCCTGGATGGCGCTGATGTACACCAACTCGCCTTCCAGGACTGCACCGGCAAAAATGCTCAGGTATGCGACAAGGTTCACTTATTTGACTTTGAG
>JAIXOO010000442.1 GCA_027486765.1 Saprospiraceae bacterium | reverse complement strand
GTGACGGAAAACTTCCCATAATCGAAATGCAGTTTGTTGCTGCGCATTTCGCTGAATCCCGCTTTGAGCATACCTTTGGAGTCGATGTCGCGGTTTTGGCGCATGACAATCGTGGAGCTGTCCGGCAATATCCCCACCTGTTGCAAACGACTGAATTCCAGCCATTTTACCCCGATTATCCTTATCGAGTTGTCTTTTAGGTTTAAGGTCGCATTGGCGCTATCCGTTTTGGACAAAATCCGCAATTGATCGTAGTCCGAGCGTTGCATGTAGGAATTGTAGTAATGCTGAACCTTGTCTTGTACATGGATGAGTAAACTGTCGGCGTCGTAACGGATAAAACCTTGCCCAACCAAATCGTAAATCAGCGAGGTGATGTTTTCTACCTTAAAAGTTGGATTGAGCTTTCGTGCGAACTCATCGGCGTAAATGTCTTTAACTCCGATTTCATCCGTCAGTTGTTTCAGTTTTGCCAATGGATTAGAGGTAGAAATACTTTGCAACAGGTCATAATCCTTCTTGTTGAAATACTGTAAGGATTCAAATTTGACGGGTTCTTTGCGCGCAAAACTCACTGATTTGTCGCCAATTACCACCGAATCTTTGGACAGGTATGCTTTAAAGTTGTCGGCGTCAAAATTGATTTGGTGATTGGAACTAAAGAATGGGTTGCGGTCACTGCCTCGTTCACCCCGGAACAAATGCAACACCTGGTCTTTGATGGTATAGCGGAAATTGACGGATGGGTGATAGAGCGAATCTTTTTTGTAATAAAACACTGCTTCCACCCCTTCGCCCCCAATTTGTTGCCCACGGCGCACTGAAAAACGCCGGGCACTGCCCTTGAAGATGCGTTGGTTCTTTTTGTCGTAAATCTCCAGAACGGCCCTTCGACTGTCTGATCCCGTGCCGTAAATGGTGGTACCTTCCAGGTTAAATCCTCCCTTAAAACGTACACCGTCGGCAAAGTTTTTGATTTCCATGTCCTTATTGGCCGAATTGAACCGGGGATAGGTGCCTTGCCCATCGGCGGATACCTTATCACTGAACTGACCGGGAATTTTCTGGCCGCCAAAATATTGTGGGTAGACCAAAAATGCCTGATCGGTCTCGTAAATGCCTTTGTTGACGTCCAGTTTGTAGTTGCCCAATTCAGTAATTACCGTTGAATCCAGGCCAACCCTTTGCCAACCAACCTGGCCGCCTTTTCCGATCCACTCCCCCTTGAGCGGATAATAGGTACCGCTGGTATTGGCCAAACGAATGGAGTCGTTTTTGCGTGATGCCACCAGATTCCCTTCTTCCATCATCAAGTAGGGCTGCTTGTTTTTGTAACGAAGATGGATCTTTTCGGAGTAAATTTTCCAAACTGTGCTGGCAGGTTCAGCCTTATTTAAAGTCTTATTTTTGAAAAATTGAGTAGAAAACCCAATAAAACCGCTGAATTGTGTGGTTTGATGGTTCCCGGATAATAGCAAAGAATCGAGGATGAGGTGCCACTCACCAAACTTCTGCTCATCGGGTAAAGTACCTTTGAAAGCCATCAAGGCATTGAGGTAGGCTTGAAAATGGGGATTGGGGCTGAGCCGCTGGGTAAGCATGTAATTGCAGGTGCGGATCACGCGCTCGCCCTCCACCGTACTGAAACTTCCAGCCCGAAAAATTCCGTCAAATTCCTTATAGGTTTTTTCCAGTACCTCATTTTTGGAAGAGGTCATGAATGTCCCTAGCTGGGACAAAAATTCGGGTGTTTCTACCGCGAATTTTTCTGGTCGTTGTGCAAATAGCACCAGGGAAAAGCCCAGAAAAAAAAGTGTGGCAATCGAATGGCGAAAAAAGATTTTCATGAAACCGTGTTTGTCCGGGACCTTACAGGAAATCTTCAACTTGGGGTCCTTCGCGAAAACACGTCAGACTATGATTCAATGCAGCCTCAGCGCCAACCAATTGCCTTTCTCTAAAGATTGTACCGGAGAAAAACCATGTTGGCGTGCTTCCGCTTCGACCAATTCCCGATCTGTCTTAAGAATCCCGGAAATGAGCAAAATACCGCCTTGTTTGAGTTTTTGATGTAACGTTGGAAAAGCGTCCAAAATTACACCACGGTTGATATTCGCTAAAATAATATCGTAACCGTTCCCCTCTACAACGCTCAGATCGCCCAAAAGTGCATGTATAGCGCCCGACACTCCGTTAATTTTCGCATTTTCCAGGGTATTTTCGTAGGATGGTGGCTCAATGTCTACGGCATCGATCAATCGTGCCCCCAATTTCGCCGCCAGAATGGCCAAAATCCCCGTTCCACAGCCGAAATCAAATACGTATTTACCTTGAAAATCAAGATCAGCCATCAACTGCATCACCATATGGGTCGTTTCGTGATGCCCGGTACCGAAAGCCATTTTGGGGTTGATGATGATCTCGTGTTCAACGCCTTGCATTGGCTCGTGAAAATCGGCTCGTACGCCACAGAAATTACCCACGGTAATGGGTTGGAAATTGGATTCCCAGATGCTGTTCCAGTTTTGATAAGGAATCTCTTCAACAGTAAAGCTGATGCCAAATGGCTCCACTATTTCCTGTACTTCGGCGCTAAACGCGGCCACATCCGCAGGTAAAGGCACAAAGGCTTGTAGGAACTCACTACCTTCTTCGAAAATCTCAAAGGGAAGTTCACCCAATAAGGCAACCAAAATTTCTTGTAGTTCTGCTGATGCAGGAAAAGAGTATTGTAAGTAATTCATTGTAAAGATTAAGTAGACCTTATGCTTCTTGTTGACGGAATTTTACCGTTGAAGGAGCAACCCCAAAGGTATGGTCTTTGATCAATTCTGGGGCTTCAATTTGTAAACCAATTTTGATGATGGCCAAATGATGCACCGCGTGGTCGTGTAGAAAAGTGATTTCGCGCCCCAGTGAAGAAGGATATTCGGGACGAGCTGCGTCGTTTTGGATGGAAAAATCTCCGCGCACTTTTAAGGGGGTGTATTCCTCAAGCGTCAACAAGTATTCTAGTTCCTGTACAAAAGCACTCATGGCAAAAAGAGGATCCTGTTCAATTCTCAAATCGCGTTCGCGTTGGGCATAGTCTACGACCTGTTCTGATGTACCAATGGCCAAACAACGAAAGAAATCGTAAATGTGCCGAAAATGTTGGCCAATCGAAGACCCGTTGTAAATGGCCAAGGGGGCTTTGTAGAGTTGATCTTCAATGCTGGCCAGAATGCCGTTGATTTGATTGACGATGTTGATGATGCCTTCTTTTCCGTTCATTTTTGTGTCATATCCCCACGAATAAATTCGTGGGTTGAGTTAGTATGTGGCCTCCCACGGATAAATCCGTGGGTTGGCGAAGTCCCTGGAGGAATGAAAAAAGGTTCTGTCACACCCACACTTTCACACTTCACGCCCACACCCTTTCTTGTGGGTTGGCTTAATATACTTCATTCCGAGCAGACTTCAGCGTATTGATCAGCAGGGCCACCACGGTCAGTTGCCCTACGCCGCCGGGTACTGGAGTAATCCAGGCCGCTTTGGGTGCAACTGCTGCATAATCTACATCTCCTACGAGTTTGTAGCCCGATTTGGATGTGGGATCTTCGACCCGATTGATGCCCACATCGATGATGACTGCTCCTTCTTTGACCATGTCTCCTTTGACAAATTCGGGCGCACCGATGGCCGCAATCAAAATATCGGCCTTGCGGGTATGCGCAGCCAGATCAGCCGTACGACTGTGACAAACCGTAACCGTGGCATCGCCTGGGTAGCCTTTGCGCGACAACAAAATGCTAATGGGTGTCCCAACAATGTTGCTGCGGCCTACCACAACCACTTCTTTTCCAGAAGTAGGGATCTCGTAGCGCTTTAAAATCTCCAGAATGCCCATCGGGGTAGCTGGCAAATAACAAGGAAGTCCTTGCGCCATGCGGCCAAAATTGACCGGATGAAACCCATCCACATCCTTGCGTGGTTCGATGGCTAAAGTCACCTTGTGCTCGTCAATGTGTTTTGGCAAGGGCAATTGTACGATGAAACCGTCAACTGAATTGTCGCCGTTGAGCTGTTCTACAATTTCAAGCAATTCTTTTTCTGTAGTGTCCGCGGGGCGATGAATCAGCGTGGATTGAAAGCCTACTTCTTCACAGGAGCGCACTTTATTGCGCACATAAGCCTGGCTGGCCGGATTGTCCCCGATCAATACTGCGACCAAATGAGGAATTTTGCCACCTTGAGTTTTGATTTGATCCACTTCGATGCGGAGCTCCGCTTTAATGGTTTGGGCCAATTGTTTCCCGTCGAGAATTGCCATTGTCAATGATTGATTTAAAAAGTCAAAGGTACAAGTCTTCATGCGAAGGAGTTCCTTTGGGGCGATAAAAAAATAATCCTGGCGGAGAAAAAAATCACTTTAAAAAGCTGTGCCTTATCTTGGGTCGAAAAAATCGGTTCTACTATGCAATCCAGAAGAAAATTCATCCACCAAGCCAGTTTGTTGAGCAGTGGTTTATTGCTGAGCCAAACCAATGCCTGGGCTTGGAACAATAGTTCCTTTGAAAGCAAACGCCCTGCGTTGGGCGACCGAAAATTCAGCAGTGCGGCGGTCGATGCGACCATTGATCGCTTAAAAAAACAAATTGCCGACCCCGAACTGGCCTGGTTATTTGAAAACTGTTTTCCCAATACACTGGATACCACCGTTGAATTTGAAACCATTGATGGCAAACCAGATACCTATGTCATCACTGGCGACATTGATGCCATGTGGCTGCGCGACAGCACCGCCCAGGTCTGGCCCTATTTGCCTTTGATCAAGGAAGATAAACCGCTGCAAGAGCTGATTGCTGGCGTCATCAATCGCCAGAAAAAATGCATCATCCTCGATCCCTACGCCAATGCTTTTTACAAGGATGTCAATAAAGAAAGTGAGTGGAAAAAGGATTACACCACCATGAAACCCGGCATCCATGAGCGCAAATGGGAGATCGACTCCTTGTGTTACCCCATTCGCCTGGCTTATCATTACCACAAAACGACTGGTGATACCAGTGTTTTTGACGCTGATTGGGTACGGACGATCGAACTAACCCTACAGACCTTCAAAGAACAACAGCGCAAGGACGGCAATGGCCCTTACACCTTTCAACGCAACACCTATTGGGCTACCGATGGGGTGCCACTTTCTGGTTATGGTTATCCGGTGAAACCAGTGGGTTTGATTTGTTCGGTGTTCCGGCCCAGCGATGACGCGACCATTTATCCTTTCCTGATTCCAGCAAACTTCTTTGCGGTGGTATCCTTGCGCCAGGCGGCGGAGTTGTTGAATAAGGTGCTCAACAATACGGCCCTCGCCCTTAAGTGTACCGTGCTGGCGATGGAGGTGGAAAAGGCACTGCAACAACACGCCATCATCAATCACCAAACCTATGGGCGCTTGTATGCCTACGAGGTCAATGGCTACGGCAGTTTCAATTTGATGGATGATGCCAATGTTCCCAGCCTCTTGTCCCTACCCTATCTGGACGCAGTCAAAAATACCGATGTGGTGTATCAGAATACCCGGAAGTACTTGTTGTCCACTAATAATCCTTTCTTTTTCAAAGGCAAGGCAGCCGAGGGCATCGGTGGGCCACACGCAGGGATGAACATGATATGGCCATTGAGCGTCACCATGCGGGGTTTGACCTCAAACAATGCGGCTGAGGTTACGCAATGTCTGCACTTCTTGAAAGCTACGCACGCGGGCACAGGCTTCATGCACGAAGCTTTCCATAAAGATGATGCGAGTAATTTTACGCGGAAGTGGTTTGCCTGGGCGAATACCCTATTTGGCGAGTTGGTGATGCATACGAGTGCGAAGTATCCGGCGATTTTGGCGATGAAGGAGGTGTAAATGAGGTGTAAATACTATTGCTTAACTGCTTATTTTTTCTCATTTTCGACGCGAATTTTGAATTAATTGGACAAAATGTGCGACTTCTACGAAGTCGTAAAATCTTAACTACAACCATTTTCTACAAATGTGTGACCTCTCCGAGGTCATCGGATCGACTTCGGAGAAGTCGTACATTTGTAGATTTTGTTGCAAATGAGTTTTTTACGACTTCGGAGAAGTCGCACATGGTTCATTGTCAATGCAATTAATTCGAAATATGCGGTGGGATACCCCCCTACCCCACCTTCACCAGCCCCATTTCCCCCGCCTTTTCAACCATCAACCCATACGCGGCCTCAAACTCATTCGGAATCACCCCATCCAGAATGGCTTCCCGCACATAGTTTTTGATATCCCCCACTTCACGTGAAGGGCCGATACCAAAGGTTTCCATGATGATTTCACCCGTAATCGGTGGCTGCCAGTTGCGGAGTTGATCGCGTTCCTCTACCACTTGCAGGCGTTGGCGCACCAGTTCATAGTTTTCGAGGTATTTTTTGACTTTATCAGGATTTTTGGAGGTAATATCTGCTTCACATAGCAGCATCAGATCTTCCAGGTCTTCATCCGCATCCACCAACAGGCGGCGCATGGCGGAATCGGTGATTTCTTCCTTGGTCAGGCTGATGGGGCGCAAGTGCAGGCGAACCAGTTTTTGCACATACTTCATCTTGTGATCCATTGGCAAACGGAAACGTCGGAAGATGGTCGGCACCATATTGGCCCCCAAGGTTTCATGCCCATGAAAAGTCCAACCTTGCTCTGGATGAAAGCGTTTGGTGGGTGGTTTTGCAATATCGTGCAGAATGGCCGACCAACGCAACCAGAGGTTTTCAGTTTTTTTGCACAGGTTATCCAGGACTTGCAAGGTGTGGTAAAAGTTATCCTTGTGGCCCCGGCCATTGCGGATTTCAACGCCGTGCAAAGCGGTCATTTCCGGGAAAATGATGTGCAACAAACCAGAATCGAACAAGAGCTTGAAACCCACCGAAGGTTTGGGCGCCTGGATGATTTTGTTCAATTCTATCGCAATCCGTTCTGCAGAAATGATCTTGATGCGCTCTTTGTAGACGCTGATCGCTTTAAACGTTTCCGGTTCAATGACGAAATCAAGTTGGGTAGCAAAACGAATGGCGCGCATCATGCGTAAGGGGTCGTCAGAGAAGGTTTTACCCGGTTCCAGAGGGGTACGAATGATTTTTCGCTCCAAATCCCCTAGCCCATCAAAGGGATCGATGATGTTGCCAAAATCCGGCTCATTCAAACTAACTGCCAGGGCATTGATGGTAAAATCGCGGCGGTTTTGGTCATCTTCCAGAGAGCCATTCTCAACCGCTGGTTTGCGTGAATCGTGGCGGTAGGATTCTTTGCGTGCACCTACAAACTCCACTTCTAGATCCCGGTGTTTGATCATGGCCGTGCCAAAACGTTGGAAAACAGCAATCCTGGGCACCGGATGCAATTCGCCAGCTACCCGCTCAGCCAATTCGATGCCACTGCCTACACAAACAATATCGATGTCCTTGGACGTCCGTGCCAACAAGCGGTCGCGCACATAGCCACCTACTACATAAGCAGGCACCTGCATCTTTGCGGCTGCATGGCTAACGATCTCCAGGATCTTGCGCTCGTTATCTTGAATTTTAAAGACCACTACTACGTTTTAGGTTAAAATACCGATTCGGCCTCGACTGCGCTGTACTGATCTTCCATACGGTCGAGTATTTCAAATAAAATCGCTGGCGTTTCTTCGGTAACCAGTTGGCCCCGAAACTCCTTGATGCCCGGGAATCCACGGAAGTAATTGGTGTAATGCCGACGCATTTCTACCACCCCTAGTTTGGCCCCTTTCCAATCGATGGAGTGTTGCAGGTGCTGGCGTACTGCATCTACGCGCTCGTGGATATCGGGTGGCGCTAAAAGCTCACCTGTGGCAAAATAATGCTTGATTTCGCGGAAAATCCAGGGATAACCAATGCTTGCCCGCCCAATCATGATGCCGTCAACGTTGTAACGATCGCGGTATTCCTTGGCTTTTTGAGGGGTATCAATGTCGCCATTGCCAAAAATGGGAATGTGAATGCGTGGGTTGTTCTTGACTTTGGCAATCCAGCTCCAATCCGATTCTCCCTTGTACATCTGCACGCGGGTACGGGCATGGATGGACAGGGCTTTGATGCCAATATCCTGGAGCCGCTCGGCTACATCTTCAATAAAGATGGTATTGGAATCCCAACCCAGGCGAGTTTTTACCGTCACGGGCAAATTGGTCGATTTGACCACGGCTTCGGTCAGTTCCACCATCTTTTTGACATCGCGCAGGATACCTGCACCTGCCATTTTGCAGACCACTTTCTGTACGGGGCAACCGTAATTGATGTCCAGTACTTCTGGTTTGGCGGCTTCGACGATTTCGGCAGCGCGCATCATGGAGTCGAGTTCTGCACCGAAGATTTGTACGCCGATGGGGCGTTCTTCGTCGTAGATGTCCAGTTTCTGCAAACTTTTGGTCGCATCCCGAATCAAACCTTCCACCGAGATGAACTCGGTGTACATCATATCTGCACCTTGCTTTTTGCATAAAGCCCGGAAAGGTGGA
The DNA here is from genome assembly GCA_027486765.1 of Saprospiraceae bacterium. Taxonomy (GTDB): domain Bacteria; phylum Bacteroidota; class Bacteroidia; order Chitinophagales; family Saprospiraceae; genus Haliscomenobacter. Next base: position 2,572 of record JAIXOO010000442.1, on the reverse strand, counting down.
TCACTCACATCTTCCATGGGTGCCAAAAGCAGGGGAAATTCTCCCAATTCAACTTGCGCAATTTTTACCATATCCCTTTTGTGCATTATGTGGTGGGGCAAAAATAGATTGATTTAACCAATCGGGCTTCAAAAAAATTCCAATTTGTGGAATTTTACTTAAAATCCTGTTAATTGTGGTGAGGATACACACCTGGGGCTTTACTTTTGTGTTTTCTTTGTTTCGTGCAAGTTTATTCACAAGTAGTTAGAAAATGTATAAAACGTTTGCTAGTCCCGTTTTGATCGGTATCCTGAGCCTGCTGCTGGGCTGTTCACCTTATCGCCAACGTGATTTGGTTGGTGAATGGCAGGCCATAGCCATTTCACAAGAAGGAGATTCCCTCCAAATAGACCCGAAGGTAGTTCAATTCACCTTCAACAAAAATGAAGGCTACACGTTCAAAAGCACCCTCAATTACCACGAGTCTGGTACTTATTATGTCCTCGACAAACGGCTGTTTACCATGGACACCCTCAACCGGGCTTCTACGGAAAAAGCGGTAGAAATTCTGCTATTGACCCCCGACTCATTGCACCTCAAAATGAGCGACGCGGGCAAGGGCCGTTTGATGAAAATGGTTAAGCAGAAATAAGCACCACGGCAATCCAGCGGTCTAAACGATCAGCATCGCACCATTTTTTTCTTTTTACCGATGCCTCCTTTTTCTCGCACCTTGTAAATGTATTCACCGGCATCGGGTACTTTGCAGGAGGTTCCTCCCATGTCCACATAAATGGTACCCAAGGATTCAGAAAGCTCAATACAATGCTCGGTCAGCTCGGGGATTTGTGAGCCGACCATAATGATAAAACCATTCATGGTGTAGCGCACCCGGTTTGGAGCCTGATGGATATTTTTTTGCACTCGTTCCAATAATTGTTGATACAGGGCCAAGTCCAACTCAGTATTGGGCCGCAATTGTGCCCAATAAGCCAGCGTTGCCCAACCCGCCGAAGCAATGGTTTCTTCGGGCGATTCAATCCACTCCGAACCCAATTCCAGGCCATGGGGCGATTCTGCGGCCACCCAGGCTACTGTGTAATCGTGCAACATGTGCCAATAGGCCGCCTTGGCCCAATGGCGCAAATCGTCTTTGCTGATTTTTTTTTCATCCACAATCAAACCGGCCAGGTACATGGCATCGGAGTTACCTGTATTGTAAAGATCAAGTGCCAGTTGGTACTCTTTTTTGAGCTTGTGTTCTTTGATGATGGTTTTCAGGTCGCCCACTTTTACACCGTAAAAAGGCTCACGGGCGCCGTGTTTCATCAAGGTATTTTTGGTACTTGGGCTGTTGTATTCTTGCAATGAATGCATGACTTCGTTGAGAGTAGGCATGGCTTTAGGTATTTGTAGCAGGATGTTTTTTATACCAAGCGCTAAAATAAAAATAAAAATTTATAAAAGCAAAAAACAAACACTTTTAATTGTTTTAAATTTCAATTTCTTTTCCATTGACTACATTACTTTTGAGTCAAGATCAAAGACATGAAAACTGCAGTACTCATCATCGACGACGAAGTCAAACTCCGCAGTTTGCTTGCCCGCCTTTTGCAATTGGAGGATTACGAGGTAAGTGAGGCAGGAGATTGTCAATCCGGGCTCAAAAAACTGGCCCAGCAGGATTTCCCGGTGGTGCTTTGTGACGTCAAATTGCCCGACGGCAATGGCGTAAAACTTACTGCCGAAATCAAACAAAAATACCCGCTTACCGAAGTGATTCTGCTCACCGCCTATGGCAATATTCCCGATGGCGTGCAAGCGATCAAAAATGGCGCGTTTGACTATTTGGTAAAAGGTGACGACAACAACCGCATCATCACCCTACTGGCTCAAGCTACTGAAAAAGCCTTGCGGGCCAGGGCAAATTCCAGTTCAGGTGTTCAGGCCAAAGCTACGGCTGATTTCAAAAATGTCATTGGTCTATCTCCGGCCATTCAAAAAGCCATACAACTCGCCCGTAAGGTAGCGCCCACCAATGCCAGCATTTTATTGACCGGAGAAACAGGCACGGGAAAAGATGTTTTTGCCCAGGCCATCCACCAGGCCAGTTTGCGCAAAGACAAAACTTTTGTTGCCCTCAACTGTGCTGCTTTTTCCAGAGAAATCATTGAAAGTGAATTATTTGGCCACAGGGCTGGTGCCTTCACCGGGGCGATTAAAGACAAAAAAGGTTTATTGGAAGAAGCCCATGAAGGCACCCTTTTTTTGGATGAAATTGGAGAAATGCCCCTGGAATTGCAGACCAAATTGCTGCGGGTACTGGAAAACGGAGAGTTCCTGAAGCTTGGCCAAACCAAAACCCAAAAAGTGGACGTCCGCATCATTGCCGCCACCAATCGCAACCTGGAACAAGACAGCAATAGTGGCCAATTCAGAATGGATTTGTACTACCGCCTGGCCACCTTCGCCATCCATTTGCCTGCTTTGAACGAAAGGCCGGAAGATGTCCCCTTGCTCGTTCAGCATTTTATGGAACAATTTAGCCAGAAGCTCAATAAAAAAATCAGCAGTGCCCATCCCGATTTTT
>JAIXOO010000406.1 GCA_027486765.1 Saprospiraceae bacterium | reverse complement strand
GATGTTTTGATGGCCTCTTTCACCAATATGGTAACCAGGGATTCCGTTTGCTCATGACTTGGCAGGCCATTTAAATACCCAAGGCTTTGCCCGGCAAGTTCCACGAAGGACAGGGCTGTTTTTGTAAACGCAGTTTCGTCATATTGAAAATGCGGCCAGTCGTTTTGTTGCCAATTGTACATGCTGAGCCGATTAAAGTATCTATTCGGCTCACAATATAGCAAAAAATGAGCCGAATAAGCACTTTAATCGGCTCATTTAAGTTTTACCAGCCCCAACCGAGTCAGCTCGTCTTCATTTACCCACCCTTTGCAGGTCCAAATCCTGAAAATCAAAACTAAAATCAATATTGGGTGAAATGCCTTTCATTTTAATGGATTGGGCCTTTCCATTTTCATCCAGGGCAAACATGGCGAGTGCATCACAATTCATGTCCTGGTATTCCCATTTGATGGCAAAGGTATTGGCATTGTAAAAAGCCATGGGCCCATTTAATTTGGGCGAGCGGTGGCATTTGAACCACAGTTGCTGCCCCTTTTCAAATACTTCCACCTTGCCAAACCACTTGTCCTGGTAAATTCCGATATAGTCTTCGTTTCTTATTTTGACGGTTTTGGCAGACGCCACTTTCTCCCAAACCTTTTTGCTGACCTCATCTCCCGCATTACGTTGCTCGGTCATTCTTTCGTTGATTTTATCGGTCCAGCCAAAATTGTCCAGCCCCAGGTAACTGTCCGCAATGGTATTGGAAACGGCAGAAAAAAGGCCGCCGCCACCATTTTCGGTATTGGTCAGGACCACAATGCCCAGGTTCAAATCGGGGTACATCGTTACAATGGTAAGCATGCCGGGCAAACCACCCGTATGGGTCACCCGCATATTCCCTCGTATATCACTCAAGCCCCAGCCCAGGCCGTAGCCATTGAAATGGGATTTGTAGCGAGGATCAGGATTGGTAGGTAATATGGTGTGCAAGCGCCACATCTCGTTTTGGTTCCGCGCCGAAAATAGTGTGGACTTCAAACTCTCGCCGTACTTGCCTTTATTCAGGTGCATGATCATCCAGGTAGACATATCCGCCACGTTGGACAAAATACCTCCGGCTGCCGAGTTGATCTGCTCGCCAAAGGGGGCAATGGCCTTGATGGTACCCGATTCAGAGGAATGTGGGGTGGCCAGATTGCTCTTGTCTTTCATCAAATCGGGAGAGGCAAAACTGTGGTTCATTTGCAGGGGCGTGATGATGCGCTTTTGCACAAAATTCTCGTAACTCATACCGCTGACCCGGGCAATGACTTCCCCCGCCACGATGTACAGCAAGTTGTCGTAATCAAACTTGGTGCGGAAAGCGGAAACAGGCTTGAAGTGTTGAAAAGCGGCGAGTACATCCTTGATTTTAAAATCCGAACCATCCGGAAAAAACATCAAATCGCCCACTCCCAGCCCCATGCCACTGCGGTGGGTGAGTAAATCCTGGATGTTGAAATTTTCGGTCACATAGTCGTTGTACATCTTGAACTCGGGGATATGGTCTTTCACCTTATCCGTCCATTTCAATTTGCCTTCTTCTTCCAGGATGGAAAGGGCGGCAGTTGTAAACGCTTTGCTGTTGGAAGCGATGGCAAAATTGGTGAATTCGTTGACAGGCTTTTTGGTATTGATGTCTGTTACGCCGTAGCCTTTTTGGTGAATTACTTTACCGTCTTTTACCACCGCGACGGCGGCACCAGCTACTTTAAATTTCGCCAGGGCATCGGTGACCAGGGCATCGATGTCTTTGGAGGCGATTTGGGCTTGAAGGGGCGCTATAGACCACAGGATAAGGACGAATGCAGAAAGGAGACTTAGGTGTTTCATGGTGTAGGAGTGTTTTTTGATTAAAAGAAGTTTTTTCACCACCTTAGAAACTTAAGGCACTAAAGGAATCACCTTAGCAACTAGGTGCTATTTCCCGCCTTTTTTATCAATAAACTGCCATGCTTCACTCTCCCAAACATCGTATTCTCCGTCTTTAACAATTTTGCAATTGGTACTTACTTTGGCTTTGCCATTTTCAAAAGGATAGGCACAATCGTATTGAGGTTCGATCACGATGGCATTGGTGCCTGCATCGGCGTAACCAATTTTGCCATCCTTGACGATGCGGTACAGGCCATCAGCAGGAGCATCGGGGCCATTGTCGTAAATGAATACGTCGTAGAGTACGGTTTTTTGTTCGTCGACGACGACCCATTTGTGGTCTTTTTCGAGCATGCTTAGTTTGCCTTGGCTGCTCGGTGCAGGGTTGGTACATGCGGCGAGGAAGAGGAGAAGGAGGATGAAGGTGTTTTTCATGATCAATGGATTCTAGGTTTGAAATTGTGGCTAAATAGCCGTGCAATTACATAAAGTTACCAAATTTTTCATTTCTGTTTTTTTAATTGGAGTTCTCGTATGAATAAGAACAATGGAAAACCGAATGCAAAGCCAACGCAGACAGTCAAGAAAAGATACAACCAAATTCTCTTCATTTTTAGCCGAAGTCCTTCCACGAGTATAAAAAATGTTCCTGCAATAGTTCCTGTCCAAAAGTCTAAGGTTAAACTTTTTGCATAATAATTATCTGTCCAAGTACTTGTAATAAATTCAATACTGTCAAATTTTCCTTTGTGTTCGATAATGCCAAGTACAGCAAAATAAAAGGTAAACCCACCACCAAGTATTGTCAGTAAAAGGTAGAAGTAATGTTTATTGTCAATCAAGTTTTTCAAATTAGTTTTGTTTTAGGTGTCAATATGATTACCGCTTACGCGCTGCGGCTTTGCGAAGTTCCGAAGAAGAATGGAGCGAAGCGAGGCTTTTTGGAACTATAGCCGCAGTTGTACGAAGTTGCCAGCCACTCACCCTCCCAAAACTCCCCACAAAATAGTGATCACATTTGATTTATTTCCCTGAATTCATTACTGAAAATCAAATCGCCCAAAATGATCACTTATTTTTTTATCGCCCCTAATCATTCACCATACACGTTTCATCAAAGCAAATAACCTGCTTTGATCCATTTTTTCTTGATGGGTATTGGTTCGTAATTACTGCGGGTTGGAATAGGGCGGTATTCTACGCCCAATCTTTTACAGTTTTCCAAAAAATCGCTCATGCCAATGGCATTGCGCCTTGCTATCAAGTTTTCTTCATCCGCTATTGGATACAATGTTAAAGGAATGTCGTTTCTATTTTGCCCGGGCTCAATTTTTCGAATGGCTTGGGTTCCATAAATTTGTACCCCTTCGGTGTAGGCTAAGTACCGATCAATCATCATGGCTGCCTTGGTTAAATCCGCTTCACCAGCTTTTGCAGCAGCGATAAACAAGGGCAACACATTGCTCATGTTTTTTGCATGGTCATGCTGAAAGATAAAAAACGCCGCATCTCCTGCCTCTTTTCCAACTTCGCTGTATTTTGGCCAGCCGGAGGCTTTAATGATCTCGCTTAATCTCAACAAATGCTGATTGTGTTTTTCCAGGTCATTTGGTGCTTGAGCCGTCAATTTGTAGTTCTTTTTCAGTGTTCGGTACCTTTGGTCTTCGATCCACATTAACCACAGTTCGTAACCGAGATCTAATTTTGAAATGCCCGGATTGCGTTCTAAATATTGTGTTTTTAACAAGGCAGCTATCTCTTTCCAGCTGTTCAAATCTTGTTTCAAAATAGCCAAGTCAGTGTCCGTCAGAACATCTTCGCCCTTGGCCCCTCTTTTGATGGCTTCTTTTAAATAACTGAAAGCCATGTCCTGCTTTTTAAGCAAAGCGTAGTAGCAGGCAGCCTGGTAAAAATTGTTGAACGCGGGATTGCCGGTTTTGATTTTTTGTAAATAATGTTCAAGGGCAATGGTATAGTTCGCCGGATCTCGGAACAATAAGGTATCACTTGTTTGTTGAGCGGAAATCGCAAATGGAAGCAGATAGAGAAATGTACAAATTAATCTTGGCATGGCTTGAAAGTAAGATAAAAGCACCCTGTTTTATATGGTTTTTATTTCCAGTTTTGCTTTTATTTCATTGCAATTTTGTTCTATGGTTTTACAAATGTCGTCAATGGTTACCGAAGTTTTATTTTCCGAAAATGGCTCGCCATACAAGTTTGCCAACTTGTTGATTGTCAAAAAAGCGGTACTGATGATCACCATAATTGGCACTGCTAAAAACTCAAACCCACTGTCTTCGCCTCCAAGATCTATGTCGCCAACAAATAAGGGAATAAGAATGACATAAAAGCTCACAATTATTTTTGTAAAAGCACTGTAAATCATCAAGAAAGGAGTGTTCTTTATTCTTTCCGCTTTGCCTTGAATGTCATAAAAACGATTGATGTGTTGCATTAAATCTCTTTTTTCAATGTTGGCTTGTGAAGAAAAATCATCTTCGATACTTTTTGTAAGGGCCGCTAATAGTTCGTTAGAAATTTTATTGTCTATGTTTATGCTGAACTCATTGAGTAGTTCGATTGCTGGTTGGTCAAATGTTGGCTTGAAATTATTGTGCATTTCATTTTTTAATTGTCGGATGTATGAAATGCTTAAGCCGATTAGTTTTTGAGCTTTGAGGTTGATATTTGCTCGGGCTCTTTCCTTGAAATTGTCTGTATTTCCATAATAGGCATATATTTTCACAACAAAACTTCTGGTGTTGTTGGTCAATTCGCCGAATATTTTTCTTGCTTCCCACCATCTGTCATACGCTGAGTTCATTCTAAAACCCAAGAAGAAAGCAACGGCGAGTCCAAATACAGAACCTATTTGTCCGGATATTTTGTAAATATGGTCGCCAAAATATTCTTCGAGTCCAAGCACAAAAACGGTATAAACCGTTGTGAAAAGAAGGAACGGAGTCGCGATTTTTAATAGTTGTTGTAAGCCTTGCTTTTCTGTTTTCATCGGCGTTGTTGCTTTGTAGTTTCTTTGTCCAGTTGATGACCTATCGGCAATATCCTGCTATAGAAATTCCGATGATTTTGAATCCTGTTGTCATGTTTTTATTTTTTGATTTTTGAAATGGTCTTGGCCCTTGATTTTGTCGCTTTGTCCATGTCCTTGATGGCAAAGTCAACGGCTTCGAGTATCAGGGCTTCTACTTTCGGGTTTCTGTAATCACTTGCGTCTTTTACGTCGATGTGGCGAATCAAATTGCCTGTTCCCGTCAAAAGTTTATGGGGGTCTTTCAATAAGGTGCCTTTGTTAAAGCCCAGGTTCATATGATTGGTGTAAATGGGCAGCATACAAAATGCGTCGGAAAGCTTGTCGGAAATCGAAAAAACTGCCGTCAATGCGTGGGTATGATAAAGGAGCTCATTGCTGTCGGGATATAGCTCCAGGATGTATTGACGCAAATCGGTGAATAGATCAATAAGCCCCTGGTTTTTAAAATCCAGCAAGGCTTGGAAATCTGGATGAATGGGTCTTGGGTTGTTCATCTTGTGGTGTTGTGGAAGTAGATTAATTCGTAGTTGGCGTTTCGACCGCCTTCGTTTGTTTGTTGCAAGATACTTTTTTCAAGTTTTTTCCACTACATCTTTCTAAATGGTTTGTCCTATGGCAAGGGGGAGTTTTGGAAGGGGGCTATTTATTTCTTTTAACTGTTCTGGCAAATAAAAACCACAAACTGGTCTACTACTTGTTGACATAAACAGAGCAATCTCTGTAAACGACATACCAGAGAAATCAACGATTGTTTTGCTACATTTTGCACAATGCCGCCCCCCCTCATTAGGCTCCATGTCATCCCAATATTGGTCGCAATGTTTTAATCTTTGAAGATTGTATTTGAAATTTTCTAAGCTCATGATAGGTCCCGGTTAAACTTGTTGCTGACATGGAATTTCCACTCTTTGAAGTCATAGAGGTTGTTTAAAATTGCTGCTAAGTGGATGTTTTCGTACTTGTAGTGCCCGTTTAGTAAAGATAAGCAAGGGGCTCCAAACTTCCACTTGGTTTGGATTCTTAATTTCATCAAATTGATAGTGAGGTAATCGGTTGAGCGCGCTCAGCTTTGCAACTTGCGAAACAATTGCACACTCAAACGCTCCGAATTGATTCCACAATATCTCCTTTGTTGTTTTGTTCAAAGTTTAAGTTTCTTTATCCAGTTGATGACCTATCGGCAATAAGATCAAATAGGGTATCGGCGAGAAAAAGGTCAGGTACCAATAATCAAGCAAATAGCTGGGCCCCTTTCCCAAATAGAGTTTTAGGTAAATAAAATCATAAAATAGCAATACAAACGCAAAGTATGAAGCGCAAACAACAGCGGCTTTAAAATAATTGGTTTTAGCGACTGTTTTTAACAAGCCTTTTCCCACAAGAGCCAAGATGATGGAAGGGAATATGACAACAATTATTAAAGCGGTTGCAAAAGATAAATCTTGGTAGTAGTTGGTCCACAAACCGCCTAAAAAAAACCAAGCCCAAAATGTGGTTGAGAGACAGAATAGATACGAATGATTTTTGAGTGTCATTGCCTAGTTCACTGGTGTACAAATTTCAAGTAAAAATCCATTGATATCTCGGATGTAACCGACCGTTTGTCCCCATGGTTTCTGAATTGGGCTTTCGACTACAATTGCTCCAAGTTCAACGGCTTTGTCAATGATTTCTTGAACATTATCCGTCACCAAAGCCAATTCAATTCCGAATGGTTTGTCAATTTGTTTGCTAACCAAGAAGCCGTTCTTCAAGTTTGAGTTTGCCAATTCCAATGATGCAAACGAAATGGTGGTTTCGCCTGTGAGCAGTTCAGCATAATCCTGCTCTGGCGTTATAAATTTTTTTTGAAAGCCAAAAGCTGTTTCATAAAATTCAATTGACTTTGCTACGTCTGAAACGTATAAAATTGTGTATCCTAGCTTTACCATTTTTGTGGATTTTAAATTGTTGTTTTGGAGTCGTTATCATTTTTCAATTTACTCCAAACCTATCCAATCAATCAATAACCCGAAGTCTTCTTCTTGTTTGTTGGCGATCAAAAAACTCAATTGTTCGATGCTGTTAAAATTGAAATTCGGGATGTTCAATTTGCGCCCTCGAAACTGAGGGTAAAATTCACTAATTGCTAACTTGATGTTTTCCCATTCTCCTGAAGTGGCAAATGGGTGCACGTAAGACTCATACTGTGAAATTTCGCCCTTCAAACGAAATTCATAACGTTTGCCATCTCCTTTTACGCGCAAAACAATGAAATTCTTTTCTTCCGCCAGTTGTATCGTTGTGCTCAATTGAATTGAGGCAAATCCTCCGTTGTTCGCCAATGAAACGTGACCTGAAAATTGCCCATGGCCGGCATCGGTAAGCAGTAAGGAACTTTTGGATATGCCACCCATTACACCATCGTTGACAATACGCCATTCCTTGAGGTGAGTTTGAGTTGAGAAAGCATAAACTTTTTTCATGTCTGATTTAGTGGATAAGCTGAGTGTCAGTAGAATTAAGACGTATTTCATCATTTTTATTTAGTAGCAGGGCAAAAATAAGTGTTCATTTTTCCTCACCCCCGCTCAAGCACAGCCATCGCCGCGTTGTGCCCCGGGATCCCGCTTACCCCACCCCCACGGATAGCGCCTGCTCCACAAATAAAAATCCGTGCATCATCCGTTTCAACCCCCCAACTGGGTGCTTCACCATCTTCATGGAAAGGGAAGGCCAAATCCCGATGGAAAATATTCCCACGAGGCAAGCCAACCTCCGCTTCTATGTCGAGTGGGGTTTTGGCTTCGATGGCCAGTTCACCATTTGGGGACTGGGCAAGTACAGATTCTATCGGGTCATCCAGGTATTCATTAAGTGAGTCGATGGCAGATTGCAGGGCCAATTTTCGCTGGGCGTCGTGTTTGTCATCAAACAAGGCTGCGGGGGTATGCAATCCAAAAAGGGTGAGTGTATGGTAACCTTTCTGCTGCAATTCAGCACTCAGGATACTCGTGTCGGTTAAGGTATGGCAATAAATCTCCAGGGGCATCGGGGCTGGTATACTTCCAGCTTTTGCTTGCTGGTAGGCCGACTCCAGCTGGGAAAAACTTTCGTTGATGTGAAAGGTGCCAGCGAAGGCATCGCGAGGGTCTGCACCCGATTTGAGTCGGGGCAATTGTTTGACCAGCATATTGATTTTCATTTGTGAGCCCTCCAAACTGGCCGGAGGGTTTTTCCCACGCAGTTTGGCCAACACTTGTGGCGCAGTGTTGGCTAGTAGGTAGCTCGCTGAAAATTGATCTCCATTTTCCAGGCTTACCAGAACCTCTTTTTCGTCCGACTGCACGGCTGTAACTCTACTATTGGTCAAAATGGAGACGCCCGATGCTAGCGCTACACGTTCCAACTCACGCACCAATGCGCCCATACCGCCCTGGGGTACTTTCCACTCGCCCGTTCCATTGCCAATCAGGTGATAGAGGAAACATTTGTTGGCCTGCAAATCATAAGCAGAAGTGAAGGTGCCAATGAGCCCGTCGGTAAGCACCACGCCACGTACGACATCATGTTTAAAATTGTTGATGATGGCTTGTCCAATGGGTTCCTCAATCAAATAGTCCCAGACCCGATCGAGCCCGATTGCTTTTTTGAGTTGGGAGCGGGATGGCAATGGTTTTAGCATTGTGGGCGCTATCCGCTGGGCAAATGGTTCTATTTCGCCATAAAATTTTTGCCAGGCTTTCATCTCGGCTTCGCCCCCTTCAAGTGAGGAAAAGGACGCTGCCGTTTGTTCATCCCAAACTCTGGAAACGTGCAGGCCGGCATTTTTCCCCTGAGCAGCATACGGGGTATAACTGGCCACTCGCCGGGACAAGCACTTAAAATTAAGCTTAAGATCCTGAATGATTTTATCGGGAAGCAGTGAAACGAGGTAAGCGTAACGCGACAGGCGCGCATCAAAATCGGGAAAAACACGTACACTGGCAGTGGCGCCACCGATTTCAGCGTTTGCTTCCAGCACCAGGACTTTTTTGCCTGCCTTTGCCAAATAAGTCGCGGCGACCAGCCCATTGTGTCCGGCGCCGATGATTATGATGTCATATTTTTGTGTAGCCATCTCAAAAATAGAAGAAGTGTATTAAAATTTACAACAAGCTCTAAACCCATTGGCGAGCCTGTTGTAAAAGTACATCTATTTTTGAAAATGTTGTTGCACTAGTCTCTGCCTGATTCTACCGCTTTTTTTAACAAGTCCAAACCTTGTTGGTTGGTTTTTTCCATTTGAGCTTTTGCACCAAAGAGCCACATAAAGAATGCGTCAACCAAGCCAGATTCGAGTTTGAAATCTTGCTTCACTTCAATGCCATTGGCGGTTTCAGAGAAGGAATAGTCAAAGGTTGGTTTGGCTACAAATGGCTTCTGAATGTCGCATTTCATGCCTACAAACTTGTACTCGTCAATTTTTACAATTTCCTGATAGCCAATGTCTTTACCTTTATTGCCGTCCCAGTGGTATTGGGCACCAACTTTCCCGTCAATTCCTTTTACTTCATACTTTTGGCTGGGGTCTTGGGCCAAAAATGGCGACCATTTCGGGAAGTTTTTCAAGTATTTCACCATCTCAAAAACTTCCTCTTTAGAGCCTTTGATGCTTACCGTTTTCACGATTTGCAAAGATTTCAAACCATTGGCTTTATACATACCAAAGCCGATAAATGCTGCCAGCGCAGCGCCAATTATTGCGAACATCATCTTCTTGTTCATTTTAAGTTGCGATTAATAGATTTGTTAATGATGCTACAAAGATTGGCCTATCTGATTTACCGATTCTTGCCATAGGACAAGAAAGCAGATTAGGCAGGGAAATTTTTGGTTTTTTTGAAAATAGCCCAGTGGAGAAACAAAATTGTAGGTGGGGCAAAGGCAGGAATGATGCAAAACGGAAATACGGCCAGGGTATCCACACCCATCGCTCCGGTATCGATGGAAATTTTGGTCAAAACATTTGCGGCAATTGCCGTGAATAGAATGTCAACTGTACCGAAAACATTCCAAATGCGCGCCAGCTTTTTAGCATAACTCTTTTTGTGCTGAATGGCTTTGACTACAAAAACACTACCTATCGCCGTAAGCATGTCGCCAAAACCAGCAATGAATGCAAAGGGCTTGGGCAAGGCATCGTGTAGGGCAAGTAGCACAAAGAATACGCCGATCAAACGGAAGATGTGGAGTTGAATGAGGCTTTCCAAAGTTGCATTTTCTACGATTTTTTGGTAGGATTTGGTGTTTAGTACAAGCCCAAAAAGTAAAAAAGCATAGGGAAAGGTAGTGAGTAGCAGTACTTTGGGAGGCAGAGAGACCACATCGAACCATCCTTGAAAACTCGCAAAACCAATGTACAGCAGGTACAGTGCAAAAAATGCCGCGACCAGCGGAAAAGCCAAAGTGGACTGTGTTTTTTTTGCCGCTTTGCGCACAAAAAGCAGGATTAGAACAAAAGGAAGAGGGATTGCAATGAGAAACGCAATTGAAATCCATTCAGGGACGAAGTACTGAGTTAAGTTGTTCATTTTGTGTCGGCAATTTCTTTTCTGATTCTACTCAATGAGGTGTCGGTGATGCCCAAATAAGTGGCAATTTGCTTGAGTGGAACATTTTGCACAATATCAGGCTTCGATTTTAAGAGGTTTAAATACCGCTCTTTGGCCGGGTCTGCAATGATCGAAACGGAATGGGTCTTCAATTCAAAATAATTATTGACCAAGCGTGTCCGCCCCACTTCCCTGAAGGCCTCGATATTGAACAGTTTCATGAAATTTTCAAAGCTGATTTTCCAGGCAACGCAAGGGGTGATTGCCTGAATATGCTCCCTGCATTTCGTTTTTAAAAAATAGGAATGCCAGTCTATGATGATGTCCGTAGCACTAAAGAACTTGGTACTGATGTCATTCCCTTCCAAATCTATCACATAAGACCGGGCGTAACCACTCTCCATGAAATAGTAAAAATTTGCAGTACTGCCTTCTTCAATCAAATAGTCATGCTTTGCGAACTCAATCCGCTGGTATTGGTCCAAAATTTTGTCTAAATCTTCTCTTTTGAAGTTTTGTTCGTTGAATATCTTTTTCAAAAAATGTTGGTCGTTCATACTTGATGCTGTTCTTGAGGGCACAAAAATAAGTATTTATTTTGCCGAATTGCCCATCAAAATAGCAGGCACACCACCCGTCGAAATCCGGCACACATCAGTCCCCACTTCCTGCATGGATGGCGATTCCGCTGCAGCATCCAAAGCTTCTGGCGTCTCAAAATGCAACGTAAGCATTAGGTAGTAAACAAGCGCGCCGTCGGGTGTGGGCATGAACGGATTCTATCGGGTCAGCTGTTTACGATTCTTATAGGCTCAGGCCCTGGTATTTTTTTAAAATGCTAAACAGATGCTCTGGCTTAAACGGCTTGGTCAAAGACTCATTAAAGCCGGAACTCAAATATTTTTGATGGGATTCAGGTGTTGCCTCGGCAGTAAAAGCAATGATGGGGATATTGCGTTTTCGATTATCCGTGAATTGTCGGATCGTGAGCGTTGCTTCTATCCCATCTACATTGGGCATTTGAATGTCCATGATAATCGCGTCAAAATCATTCATTTTTGCGAAGCCAATCGCTTCCTGGCCATCTTTTGCAACCATAAATTCTGCACTCCATTTCTTTAACATGGTGGTTAGGACAAGTACATTTACGTTGTTATCCTCGGCGATTAAAAGTTTCATTCCATGAAGATTCATTGGGGGGAGTGGCGCAATTTCTGCGATGTCGGCCTTGGGAAGGCTTTCGTGTTTATCATACCTCAAGTCTACCGAAAAAACAGATCCTAGGCCTACCTGACTTTCTACCGCAATCGTTCCGCCTTGTTGTTCAACAAGGTTTTTACTAATGGTAAGCCCCAAGCCTGTTCCACCGTATTTTCTGGTGGTACTAATGTCAGCCTGCGTAAAATTTTCAAATATTTGCTTAAGCTGTTGGGTGGAAATCCCAATGCCAGTATCTTTTATGGTGAAGTTTACCTGGATACTACTTTGCGTTTCCTCCTTCAGCGTATAGGCAAGTTCTACGGTGCCTTTTTCTGTGAATTTAATAGCATTGGATAGCAGATTGGATAGGATTTGGCTTAGTCTCACATAATCGCCGGATAAGAGATAGTCGATACGAGGATCTGGCACAAAGGTCAATGCTATAGATTTCTCTTTTGCGGTGGGTTCAAAAAGTCTAAAGAGATTTGCAGCTACCTTATTCAAATTAAAGGGAATGCTTTCAAAAACAAGTTTGCCCGATTCGATTTTTGAAAAGTCGAGAATGTCTGAAACGATACTGGACAGATGTTGTGCAGAAAACTTTAAAGTCTCCACATATTCACGTTGAGTGGGACTAATTTGCTCCTCCATTAGCAGGTTTGCAATGCCGATTACGCCATTGATTGGGGTTCTGATCTCGTGGCTCATACTCGCCATAAACTCCGATTTGGCAATTTCAGCTTGCTTTTGCGGGGTAATATCTTGATCGGTACCTTTTAGTCCAATTACTTGCCCTTCAGCATTCTTGACCACTTCACCAATGCAGGCGATGTATTTTATTTTGGCGTCTTGGAACACAGCACGATGCTCAACATGAAAGGACTCTCCTGTTTTAATGGTATTTTGTATTGCAGTTTCAAGTAGGTTAAGATCTTCAGGGTGACATTTCTGCCGCCAAGCTTCATACAATCCATCATTGGAATGATGCTCTAACTCAAAAATTCGATACGTTTCTTTGGACCAATGTAATTCCGAGTTTAGCAAATTGAATTCCCAACTTCCCACGTTGGCAATGGCCTGAGCTTCTTCAAACAATACCTGACTTTGAAGGATTTGAGCTTCCGCCTTTTTTCGTTCCAGAATTTCGCTACGGAGCTTAATATTGCTCTTTCGGCTAGAATTGAATAAAAATAGACCAACAAGTAATAGGGTGGATACCAAAATTAATATGATGACAACCATGATGTAATAGTTGCGCTGACTGTCTATTTTAGTGCGTTGCAAGGCCAATGCTTGTTCCTGATGTTTACTTTTTAACTCTATATTTTCGAGGTCAAAGAGCGCCCGTATTTCAGCTGTTTTTTCTATGTCAGCAATTTTGACGAGGCTATCGTTTATTCCAGAAGCGAGTCGCAAATGCTGATTTGCAGTTTTGAAGGCCCCTTTTTTTTCATACAATTCGGCAAAAAGCAACTCAATGTCCCGCTCTAATTCTGGTGAAGTTGCCTGTTTTGCCAGCGCCAATGCTTTCGTTAAAAGGGCTTCTGCAGGGCCGTATTTTTTTTGCAAGATATGGAGTGAAGCAATTTTTTGGCAACTCATCCCTAAATTAAAGAGGTCTCCTATTGACTCATCCATTTCCATGCATTTTTCGGCATAAAATATAGCATTATCCAATTGCCCCAAATCCTCATATAAAGTGCTCAGATTGTAATAGGTATCAGAAATATTTTTGCGAACGTTAAGCCGTTTAACTATGGCTAAGGCCTTTTTGTGTTCTTGGATCGCTGCTGAATATTTTTGCTGGGAGGAAAGAAAGGTGCCCAGCGTAGAATGTGCTCTGGCGATGCCTTCTTCATTCTTGGTTTCCTTAGCTATTTTCATGGCCATATTAGCGAAACGGGCAATTTCCTCTTGGTTGGATTGTTTAAAATATAGCCAGGCGATATCAAGGTAAACATTCACCAAATCCTTTTTCAAGTTCAGTCGATCATATACTTTGACCGCCTCCAGGTATGATTTCAAAGCGAGATCTAATTCCCCTTGAGCAACATATATATTTCCAGCCAATGCGGTCATATCAGCCTTAATGTCTTCATAGTGATCTATTTCTTTGATCGAAAGTACTGACTTAAGGTGGGTAATGGCAGCAACATAATTGCCCATGTTATACTTCAAATGGGCAAGGTGGAAGAGGAAATTAAATTTCACATAACTATTGTCGTTTTTTGGTAACAATGGCTTGGCTTGCATCAAATAGGCGTAAGCCTTTTTATATTCATCGCCTTTATTCTCTATGGCTGCAAGTTGGGTAAGTACCTCTACTTGATTTGATACAGCATGGTTTTTTAAAGCATCTAGGTATAAGCCTTCCAGAATCTTTTTAGCTTCGTCTAGTTGATTCTGATCAAATAAATAACTTGAATAACGGAAATAACAATAATACTTAATTTTGTGGTAGCTCTCTTTTTCAAGGAGTTTAAAAGCTGTTTGGAAGCAAATCTGAGCAGAATCACTTTGGGATTCCTCCAAATGAATATTCGCCCAAATGACATAATTATATGCGGTGTAGAGATTCCCGCCTTCTTTGAGGCTGATTTTGCCTGCTTTTCGTAAGAATTCACGGGCTTTAGGGTAGTCACGGATTTTATGATGGTATGCTCCAATCAAGGTGAGGGCATGGTTTTCTCCAGGCCGATTTTTAATTTTTCTAGCTTCTGCAAGTGCCTCCAAGGCATAATGGTGTGCATCCTCAGCGCTGAATTCGAAAAGCTGAAAGGAAAGACCCAGTAACGTATTGAGTCGCTCGGCAGCAGCTTGACTGGGCAATAACTGCTGCATGCTGTCGATCTCAGTAGATTGGCTACTAGAAAGAATGGGGACTAGTAAGTAGATAAAAAGAATGAAATGGCCGCGCATCTAAAGTTTAGACTTGATTTGTGAATTGCCGAGGCGTTGTTGCATGAATTCCCGGCGGAGTTGGGCTTGGTAACAGGATGAAAATTGTGCAGGAAAGCGTATTTTTGAGTTGCGAAACAAAAATCTTTCCGACTCATGACAAAGATAGATACGATCAGCGACCCAAACAAGCCCAATGACCGTTATAAAATAGTGCATTTTTTCAGCTGGGTAGGATTACTACAGTTCAATATTACTCGTCAAACCGCCCTGTAGTACCCCCTTGTAGCACCAGTTTATTCATCTTAGTATTTCTTCTATCGAACCATGGTCCACTTTAAGTCTTTCAAGTATAAACCGGGCAAATTTTTTATTGGATTTTTTATATTTATCAAAGTCTTCGATTAGCCCAGAAGCATATAGTCGTTCATTCACTGTCATACTACCAACGCCGTGTAATTCTGGTTTTTCCAACGCTACAAGTATTTTAGATTGAAGATCAAACCATTCTTTTCGTGTATTGATGCGTTCAATTATTGCCGAATCTTTGTCCGCATGAATGTCCCTCATTCTGTAATCCGCTTCAGCAGGATTGTCGGGATTGATAAAGCCATTGATATCTAAATTGAATAAAGCTTGCCCAAATCGCAGTTCAGGGTCACGATTTAAAGCCTCCTCAATTGCGTTCAAAATGATTCTATGTTCGTTTGTCATTTCTAATTGGTGTTAACGAAAAACCCGTTTTAGGCAACATTTTTATCAGTTGGAGTCCAGAAAAATATTTCGATTTTTCCCAATAGCCGAAACTGAAAGTCCAGATATAACCAATTCAGCCGCTGAATTATGGTTGCCAGCAAATCCAGTTAAATGATGCCATGGTTCCTCTTGTGCCACAGTTATTTTATAGTGTTGTTCTTTATTGATTTCAATTATTTGCACTAAAACCTGCCAATCTTTATAATCATCTTTATTGGTAAATAATAGTTCAGCATGAGATGTAAAAACCCAAACAGGTTCATGGTCAATTGATTCAAGTGCCGTTATTAGTTGACGCATCATTTCAAGCATTTTACCCCATTGAGATGGCCATTCTTTTGGGTCGTAAAACTCAAATAATGTTCTGCTTTTCTGCCCTGATATTCGTATTAATTCCATTTGGATTGAGCTTTTTAAATGTTGCCAAACACGGAAATATGCGTACTTGTCGCGCCCAAAAAGTAAAGATAAATCAGGAGGATCGAATCTCCAAGCACCTGTATTTTTGAATTTACCCAACTGATTATAAATAGATTAGGTAAAATGTACAGCGCAACGACCCCGGCAGCAATATAAAATGCGCGCCCATGTTGCGACTCCTTTTGTCCAACATCTGCACTTGTTCTCATTAATCCGATAACACCGACAAATAGATCTCAACTTCGGAATTTTCGCCGTGCTGAGATTTCGGCCAGTAGACCTCAAAGTCCATCAAAGTACCTGCTTTCATTGATGAACTTTTCCAGGTTTTTTATTTCGAAGCTGTTCTTCTGCCCAAACACGGAGCTTGTCATCAGTAGGCAGACAATCAGAATGAAAATTTTATTGCACATGGAGTTGTAGAATTGATTTCATTCAACATTGCCCATCAAAATAGCAGGCACCCCGCCCGTTGAAATCCTGTATACATCAGTTCCAAATTCCTGCATGGCTGGCGATTCCGCTGCAGCATCCAACGCTTCTGGCGAGTCAAAATGTAGCGTAAGCATGAGGTAGTAGACGAGCGCGCCGTCGGGTGTAGGCATGAACCTGGTCACTGTGTAAGGTTTTGAACCAACTGGAATCTCTGCTTTTTCATGCAAAAGCACCAAATGGGCTGCAAAGTCCGCTTCAAACTGGTCTACATCAGCAGGAGGTGGATAAAGGAAAATGAGTTGATACATCGAAGTTGAGGATTGGAGGTCAGAAAATAAAAACAGTTCGTCATCCCAAATTATAGTTAAAGAAAGCAATTAGAATCACGGAGTGATTCAATCTTGCATAGCCGCGGTCGTCCGCGGTAAAATGGTTAGGGGAATGTTTCACAACCGCGGCAGCGGTTGAACAAATTGAGACGAAATTCAACCGCTACCGCGGTTGCTAAGCCTCGAAAAACCCTAAAGTCCGCGGACGACCGCGGCTATGCAAGATTCAACCGCTGCCGCGGTTAGTGCGCCAAAATTCGGGATGACGAACTACTGTGTCTAACAACAAAATATGCGCTCAGCGTTCAGCTTGCGCCTGGTATCATTTCGCCGCCTTAGTCACAAAGACCAAGCCCTCTTTGAAGCCCGGATATGCCGATATGCCCCAATCATCAAAGGCTTGGTACTTACTGGCAATTTTATTGCCGGATTTGCTGGCCAATAATTTAGCGAAAGCGGTCATGTTTTCGTTCACTTCGGGGATGTTGCTGTTGCTGTAAGCCCCATTCAGGGAGGCCAGGAAGATTTTCCGATCCTTGAATTTGTCGGCACTTTGCAAGGCTTTGTTGGCCAATCCTGTGAAGTAGTCATTGTTTTCGTCATACCATTCCTTGCTCGCGGCGATGTAGCCGTTGAACAAGGTCGGTTTGCTCAGCATTGCGTACAAGGTAAAGGAGCCCGACAGTGATCTGCCGTGCAATACCCGCTGCCCATTGCAGCGGTACTTTTTTTCGATGGAGGGGATCAAATCTTTTTCCAGGTAGGACAGGTATTTGTCGTACACGGTATTTTCCATCTCCCTTTCAAGTTTGTCTTCCACGTTGATGCCTACCACGATCATTTCGGGGGTACCATTTTCTTTGTGTAGTTTCTGGGTTAACACCGCAATTTCTTCCACCATTTCGTCGGTTACTTGGAGAAAGAACAAGACAGGGTACTTTTGTTGTGATTTAGCATAGCTGTCTGGTAAACGGACCATCTGGTTGACGTTTTTTTTCAGAATGGATGATGCGGGATTGCTTGCCACCACCTTGGGGGTTTGGGCCTGGAGGAGTCCCGCTGAGCATAGGCTCAAAAAGAGCAGGAGTGCTAGGTTTTTAGGCATTGTATTCGGTTTTTTATTGGTTATCGCCGAGGGACGGTTTAGCGAATAAACGTTGAACGTGGCCAGTTTTGATTGTATAGCTTGGTAAATTTAGGTTTATTTAACAGTTTGGCAAGTTATAAAATTGGAGCTTGCCAAATCATCGATTTTTATGGCGATTTGGCACGTCATAGCGCATGTGCTGAGCGACATTACCTATTTACGATTGATCATCAAACCCTGGCAGATATTCAAAGCTGCTCCCTGGCAAAATAAACATTTATTTTTTTATCGCCCCTAAGCCTTTAACACTCAACGCTCAAAGCACAACGCCGGTGCAAAGTATAAGTTGAATAGCGTCCAACCTTACGCGTGCATCTTTAATGAGTGAAGTTAGGGTCAGCTGTTCATGGAGTGCTGTCTGAATTTCTGCTGGTCTGATGTTTTTATTTTTTTGCTGTAATATTTTTAGTCTATCTATTTCATGATTCAGGGTGAGGTTCATGCGTTGCAATCCATTTTTTATTTCTTTTGTACTTTGTTCTTCAACCATTTTCGTGGCTGCTGAAATCATATTGGGCAGGGTCGTTTCCATTAACGTTTGATTATCCAGCAACGCGTCCATTTGTCCAGGAATCATCTTTTTGTCTAATGTTTCAACAGAATACCGATCTGTTACATCGTTGCCAAGATGATCAACTACAATTCTTAATAGTGTATTTGGAAGGAAACGGTCTACATATATGCTTCGGTCTTTCGATGTTTCAAGAACAAAAAGTAGTTCAAGCAGAATACCGGGGCTGTTGGTTCCTCTAAGAACTCCAAAACTAGCGCTCCCTGTCCCAGAACTTAACACCATATCGATAGCACCAGTTGTGATGGGATGATCCCAACTAAGGAAACTAATATCTTCCCGACTAAGCGCGCGTTGTCTATCGAATGTAACACTTATACCTTCAGGCGGAATAGCGGGAAATACCTCAGTGATTGCAGAAGCAGGATGCAAAAAGTAGGTTCGGGCAGAAAGGTCTTCCATTTCTATATCAAAATGGCTAAAGACTTTTGTGAAATAATTTTCAAGGCTCTTGTCGCAGTCTTCTCTTTTAATTTGCTCCACTAGTTTTGCTGCTATCCTGGGGCGAAAAGAATTCATCTCCAACAATCGATCACGTCCTTCAGCGAGGCTTTTCTGAAGTTCTTTTTGAAAAATGGACGTTTGGGTAATCAATGCTTCTAGTTCCGGGCTAAAATCTGAGAAGGAGGGAGCGTTGGATAAGGTTAGCAGTTGGTCACGAAATAGTTTCGATATTTCATTTCCACCCTCAAGGTTCTCTTCAAAGGCATTTAACCCTTCGTGATACCACCTTACCAGCACATGCTGTGGGCTGTTGGCCAGGTAAGGGACATGAATATGTATATCTTCTGTTTGACCAATCCTGTCGAGGCGCCCGATGCGCTGCTCCAACAATTCGGGATGAAGCGGCAAGTCGAAGAGTATGAGGTGATGGGCGAATTGAAAATTTCGCCCCTCGCTGCCAATTTCAGAACAAAGGAGGATTTGAGCGCCATCTGATTCTGAGAACCATGCCGCATTTCTATCGCGTTGGACAATGGTAAGGTCTTCGTGAAAAACACTCACTTTGAGATTGGCACGCTTCACTAAAAATTTTTCCAATGCAAGCACCTTTTCTTTGCTCTTGCATATGAGCAGTACTTTTGCAGGATACAGTTTCTTCATTGTAGTTAAAAGCCAATGAACTCGAGGGTCTTCGGCAAACCAAAATTCCTGTTTATTTGCAATAGCTCCGGGCTCCATATCGTGGGCAAACTCATTCGCCAGGCGCTGAAGCCAAAGGGCCTTATCTTTGGTTGTGTTTATGGGAATTAAATGCGCCTTTCGCTTTGGGAAACCGCTCATTGCAGATCGGGTATTTCGGAACAACACTCGGCCTGGGCCATGCTGGTCCAATAAATCTTCAATAAGATTATCCTTGGCAGCATCTCCTCCTTTTGTTAAGGATAGTATTCTTTCCTTTGGGAAAAAGGATTCTAATATTTTTGTATCGTTAGGTTGTAATTTTTTTCCGGAGTACAGTTTTTCCACAATAGTGGCAATGTTTCTATGGTCAGAAGGCTCATTTATGAAATCATGATAATTCGAATACCTGTTTGGGTCTAGTAATCGAAGTCGTGCGAAATGGCTTTCTTCACCTAGTTGTTCCGGGGTAGCCGTGAGGAGCAGTAATCCTTTGGCTGCTTTACTCAATAGTTCCACCATCCCATACTCCGGGCTCACTTTGTCAACAGACCATTCCAAATGATGTGCTTCGTCTACAACGAGCATATCCCAACCAGCAGTCAGTGCTTGTCTGGTTCGTTTCGCTGAACCGGCCAAAAATGAAGTACTGCAAATAATCAGTTGATCGTCGAGAAAGGGGTTGCCATCTGGAGCATTGCCATCGAGTGAGGCACAGCGATCTTCATCGAAAATGTTAAACCACAGGTTAAACCGACGTAGAACTTCTATAAACCATTGATGTACCAAAGACTCAGGAACGAGAATGATTACCCTCGAAATTCGTCCACTTAACAACAAGCGATGAAGGATTAAGCAAGCTTCAATGGTTTTTCCAAGACCAACCTGATCTGAAAGTAAGACACGAGGAGCATATCGTGAACTCACCTCATGAGCAATGTATAGTTGGTGAGGAATAAGATCGATTCTACCGCCCACAAATCCATTTATAGGAGATAATCTCCGGTTGTAATCGTGTTGTAGTGTCTCTCTGCGTAAGGCAAAGGTTTGTGGAGCATCTACATCACCCATAAAAAGTCTGTCGTCGGCACCATGTCTTGCTGACACATCGCCGAGTTCGGCCTCAGACAATTTTCTGTCTTCCCCGTAATACAGATACAACTCACCCTCTAGTTCGACCTGTTTAATCAGCAATGATTGTTTTTTTGTATCTATGATGATATCGCCGGGTTTAAACACAACTCGACGTAAGGGAGCACTTTCCAATGCATATAGTCGTATTTCATTGGATCTGGGAAAATACAGCTTGACCTTTCCTTTGCTGGTTTCTGTTACAATACCAATACCTAGTTCAGGTTCACCTTTGCTGGTGTATCTTTGATTGGGAAAAAAGCGTTCCATATAACGTTTCAAATTAGATTAAGCCTGAATGAACCTTATCAACTACCGCGCTGACCATTTGTTTGCCGTAGCCCTTGCCTTCGTTGCCGGGTTGTACTTCGGTGTGGTCGATGATTATTCGTTCGGGCCCAGCGAAGATGAAAGTCATTTGGGCCAAAATTATGCCCTAGTCTTCGATGTAGAAGTAGCCGTTTTTTTCGGTGAGGTGGAGTTGGACGTTTGCCATTGGGTGTTTGAAATTTTAAGCCTGGTTGGGTAGGTTTACACGATTTTCATCACAACTTACGAGTTAATTCACAGCTTGTGCTTTTTTCGTACCGCATTAGTTTATTACGGCATTGATTTTTTCCCAAAGCGCATCATCAAAACCAGATACTGCAAAATTTGGGTTTGCAGGGTCTGATGCTTCGCCCATTCTGATGACCACCATTTTTTTACTTGGAATTACATAAATGCGTTGATCATTTGCGCCCATTGCAGCGTACATATCCGCTGGTGCATTTGGTACTAAATATCCTTGATAAACGGTTTGCCCCCCGGGAATCATAAAACTTGTTTTCCCATTTAGCCACCATAAGTATCCATAAGCAGGATTGATGTTTTGAGATGTCGCAATGCTTTCGTTAAAAAATGACTCATTGATGATCTGTTCGCTATTCCATTTTCCTTTATTCAAAGCCAAAAGACCAAATCTTGCCATACTTTTTGTGGTGCTGTGGTAAATCGTGAAAATTGTCCCAAAATTCCAATATCCGTCCATTCCTATTTTTTGCTTTAATTTTTCGTTGAAATAGGTCTCAAAGGGTTTCTTGCTTGAATTGGCAACTACATCCGTCAATTTTTGGAAAACATTGCTATAGGCCCATCTAGTCCCTGCATCAGCAACATAGGTCAAATTTGATTTAACCACATATTGCTTTGTGTCATCATTACCCGAAGTCATTGTTAGCAAATGCCTTACGGTGATTAAATTTTCTTTTGGCAATGGCATACTCGTCCATGCCGTTCCCAGGTAATCAGATGATTTGTTGTTAATATTCAGTAATCCTTCTTGCTGTGCAATTCCGGTAGTAGTGGCTACCAATGTTTTGCCCGCACTATTCCATTCCCAGTTACTGCTTGCCGAGTGTCCATCGAAATACTCTTCCATTACAATTCTTCCATTGACAAGAATCATAAATGATTTTGTGTTTTTTTGAACAAGAAAATCTTTCAATGCTTGAACTGCATTTTGGTTCCAACCCAAACTTGAAACGGATTTGGTTTCCCAAAAAGAACTTGTGTTGGGAGGAAAATACATCGATTCGGTTGGTACGGGTAGT
The DNA here is from genome assembly GCA_027486765.1 of Saprospiraceae bacterium. Classification (GTDB taxonomy): domain Bacteria; phylum Bacteroidota; class Bacteroidia; order Chitinophagales; family Saprospiraceae; genus Haliscomenobacter. Next base: position 12,435 of record JAIXOO010000406.1, on the reverse strand, counting down.
ACTTCAGCATCATCTTTGCTGCAACTTACAAGGCATAAAAAAAGCACCAAAAAACAAGTCAAATTCCTCATGATTAATTTTTGGCATTGGACTTGTTTTTTGTCAAATGGTTTAAGCTATTTCCCAACTTTAGCTACAAAGAGCAAGCCCTCTTTAAAGCCTGGGTATGGCGATATGCCCCAATCATCAAAGGCTTGGTACTTACTCGCAATTTTATTGCCGGACTTGCTGGCCAATAATTTAGCGAAGGCGGTCATGTTTTCGTTCACTTCGGGGATATTGCTGTTGCTGTATGCCCCGTTCAGGGAGGCCAGGAAGATTTTCCGTTCCTTGAATTTATCGGGACTTTGCAAGGTCTTAGTGGCCAATCCCTTGAAGAAATCATTGTTTTTGTCATACCATTCCTTGCTCGCGGCGATGTAGCCATTGAACAAGGTTGGTTTGCTCAGCATGGCATACAAGGTAAAGGAACCCGACAAGGATCTGCCGTGCAATACCCGCTGTCCATTGCTACGGTACTTTTTTTCGATGGAGGGGATCAAATCTTTTTCCAGGTAGGACAGGTATTTGTCGTACACGGCGTTTTCCAGTTCTCTTTCTAGCTTGTCTTCCACGTTGATGCCTACCACGATCATTTCGGGCGTGCCGTTTTCTTTGTGCAGTTTTTGGGTTAATACCGCAATTTCTTCAACCATTTCGTCCGTCACCTGTAAGAAGTACAGCACCGGGTACTTTTGTTGGGAAGCAGCATAGCTGTCCGGTAAACGAACCATTTGTTTGACATTTTTTTTCAGAATGGATGATGCGGGATTGCTGGCCACCACCTTGGATGTTTGGGCCTGGAGGAATCCGGCTGAGCATAGGCTCAAAATAAGCAGGATTGCTAGGTTTTTAGGCATTGTATTCGGTTTTTATTGGTTATCGCCGAGGAGCGGTTTAGCGAATAAACGTTGAACGTGGCCAGTTTTGATTGTATAGCCTGCCAAATTCAGTTTTTTTTAACAGTTTGGCAAGGTATAGCGCTAGGCTGAGCGATATTTCCCTTTAAAACAAAGCATTCATGTCCAGTGTATTGTCCACCAGGCCCAAACTGTGCTTGTTGTTCAGCAAACCAAAAGTTGTGATCACTACAATGAAAATTTGTTTTTTAGTACCTGTAACGTGACGGAAAATGCACAGATTCCTCAGATTATAGATCTTTGATCTGCGGAATGTGGGTCAAAATGTGTAGATTCCGCAGATTAGCGACCTTTAATCTGCGGAATGTAGGTTGAAATGCATAGATTCCGCAGATTAGGTGCCGTTTTCTCATCACTTAGTTGATTTTATCCGACTTTCATCACTCTATATAAACAAGGCATCCAGAACAATGCTATTGTCCACCAATCCGATACTGTGTTCATTGTCCAGAATGCCATAAATAGACAAGAAGCTTAGAAAAATGTGTTTGCGGGTTTGAGTGTAATGCTGAAAGAGCGCTTTTTTGGTGCGAAAAGCATCTGCGTCTTTTTTGGTAAAAACATAAGGGGTAGCATAAAATTTGAGCTCAAACAGATTAATGGTATTGTCATTTCGATCTAAAAGTAGGTCAATTTGTACGCCCGGTTCATCACCTTTTCCTTTTTGATAAAAAGTGGATGCTTCCGTGTAGATACCTGAAATACCGAGTGTTTTTTTGATTTGAGGAATATGTTTCAGGCAGATGTTTTCAAAAGCATAGCCACACCAGGTCTTGAATGCTTGCGTTTGGCTGAGGTGTTTCCAGATGTCATCGCCTTGGAAGGGCATGGGTTCGATAAACTTTAAGAAAAACAGCGAGTATTCATCGGTCAAACGATAAACCAGTTCTTTCTTCTTTTTTTCAAAACTGGGATAGGCAGAAATAAAGCCGGATGCTTCTAACTCTTCGAGGCAGGTGGACATTCCGCCACCATCCGGTAAGCCCGTGGCCTTTAAAATACCTAAGCGGCTCATCCCTGATCTTTTTTCCGCCAAAGATCGAATTACCGCAATGTGATTTTCGGCATTTTCAAACAGGGCGGGATACAAGCGACCAAACTCTTTGCGCAGCATCCCGCTATTCGAAAAACAAATATCTTCAATATTTTGAATGGCGCTTTTTCCGGGCACCACTTCATTCAAATAATGGGGAATACCGCCCATTGCCATGTAAATCTGTAATACTTGAAAGCGGTTGAGTACAACGCCTCGTTCTTTCAGAAATGCTTCGGTTTCGGCGAGTGTAAAAGGATACAAATCAATCCGTTTGGTGATTCGATTGTGTAAGCCTCCTTTGTCGTTCACTACTTTATCTATCATCCAGGAAGCAGCCGAGCCACAGATCACTACGATAACCTTATTTTTTACAGCCCAGGTATTCCAAAAAAAGCTCAACGCATTTAAAAATCCAGATTTGCGGGTAGCCAACCACGGGAGTTCATCAAAAAACAGGACATTTTGATAGCTGGAGGGGTTTTGCTCCCAACAATTGATCAAAGTAAAAAAGGCTTCCTGCCATGTTTTGAGTGGCTGTTCCGGGACCAGCGACCCAAAAGCCTTTTTTAGTTGGAATTGAAAATTATTCAGTTGCTCTTTCAACGACGCATTTTGTACCCCCGATGTTTCAAAGCGTATTTTATCGGCATAAACCGAGCCAATCAGGTGGGTTTTACCTACCCGCCGTCGGCCAATAATCGCAACCAATTCAGCTTGATTTGATTGCAAGGCCCTGCGCAGTGTTTCCTGTTCCTTTTCTCGTCCAATCAGCATAAAAGCATCAAATAATGGTTATAAGTCGCGGAATGTGCCAAATTTACATAGATTCCGCGACTTATAGCTGTTTTTTTTAGGAAAAATCACCAAAACAGCCCCGTAGCATTATTCAGTTTTCCTTTTGCCCTTACTAAACTGTACTTCCTTGTACTCCGACTCATCCGGCGGCCCGGCGGTGATTTGCAGTTTGGGACTGCCCGTCAGGGTCATTACCACCGAGCCAAAGGTACCACCCCAGCCGTTGAAAGTACGGCAAACGGGGTTGCCTGGGTCGTCCTTGGCACGCAAGGTGGCTTTGATGTCGGCGTCTTTGGCGTTGGGAAGCGTGGCGATGTGCCCCTGCACTGAAGCAAGGCGGATGGCACTGTTTCCTTTTTCTGGCTCTTTGTACCAGTCTTTCAGGTCGTCGTTGGCAATGGGGTGGTTGGTGTGATACACTGTGCCGTTGGCGTTTTTAGGGTCGAAACGTACGACTTTGTTGCAAGACGCTTCAAAGTCATACACCTCGCCCTTGATGCCGATGATGTAGTTTTGCCCCGATGCATGGGGTACACTTTGGATGAAGCGCAATATCTCGTTTTTGTCGGTGCTGCTGAGGATGTGTCGCACGACGAAAGCGACAGGCAGGCCCGTGGCGTTGGCTTTGAGTTGCATCAGGGTGTTCATACAGGCGCCGATGCCCGCTTCGTTCAGGCCATTGAGGGCGATGAGGCCGGGATAGGTGAGGATGAGTTGTTCGGGTGTTTTTTTGGTTTTTGCCAAGCGCATCAAGACCTGGTAACCGTCGGTGTAGCCTTCCAGGTCCATGTTTTGGGCGATGTAGCCGGGGTTACCGTCGCGGGCGGGTACACCCATGCCGCTGCAATGGTGCTTGTCGCGGGCATCCTGCCACACCCAAAACTCGTCGAGCAGGTTGTGTACCATGATGTCGTTGAAGGCCTGCCCCGAACCGTCGGCGATGCCGCGCACCTCTTCATACAGATCGGGCGTCCATTTTTTGATGGCTGCATCGAAGTGGGCGTAGGCAAAAAACTCCACTACTACCTGATCGGCGGGTTTGTTCAACTCGGTTTCCACGCTTTTTTTCCATTTGGCGACAATTTCGCCGATTTCTTTTTTCAGTTGTTGGCCGTGTTGCAGGCCGCGTGTGTAGCCGCTGCCGTGGAAGCTGACTTCACGAAGGCGGCGCTGAGGTGGATTAGGGTTCGCTGCGGATTGTGCTCCTACATTTTGGAGCAGAGCTGCGCAAAACAGGCAGCAGAGGATGAAAGTGTTGTTTTTCATGCTAAAACGGTTTGTGCTTTTGTAAAAGATTGGGCTTTACCATACGTTAAGCTCCGCCAGACCCATTCCAATGGGCCATAGTTAAAATAGCGTAGCCAAATGGTACTGATGAGTATTTGCAGGGTGAAAAGGGCAATTGCGAAAACGGTTAAATAGAAGGTGCCTAGTTTGCCACCATAATTCAGACCTTGGGATAGGAAAACAAACTGACAAACGAGCGAATGGGATACATAATTGCTGAAAGCCATTTTGCCAACAGGGGCGATGACAAGCATGATTTTTTTACCATAACCCGTTTGAAAACCCAGCATAAACATACCGACATAAGCCATTGCCAAAGGTGCAACCCCAAAGGCATAAGCCATGGTTTGGTAAAGGCCATTTATTTTCAATTGGTAATAATCGCCATCAAAATTGTGCACGTAGTAGGCCAAAACATAATTTGCAGGCAAACCAATGAGCAAGCCCAAGCCGATGATCCAATACACCGCCTTTTTGTGTCGGGCGATGTTTTTGTAAAAATTAGAACGCCCCAATACGAACCCGATTAAAAACATGCCCAAAACTTTGGGGGTTCTGCTTACCAAAAACAAATAGCCAAAACGATGAAAAACACCTGCAATATTGAGTTTGAGGATACCCCACCAATTTGCCTGTTTAAACCAGGTTTCATAGTCGCCTTCTGACTGCACACCGCTTAGTTGTTTAAATACATTTTCCCCGACTAAATGCAAGAAATTGGCAGGCGCGTTCACCATGGCCCATTGCATTTTTGCAGCATATAACACTATTGGTGAGCAGATCAGCACTGCACCCGTGATCAGAAGGGCTCTATCTGAAAAGCGACGGAGTGGCAGCAGCAGGAAACCAAGTATGGCATAAAACAGCACGATATCGCCTGGCCAAATCAGGATATGCCCAAATCCGAGCAGCAACATGAATAACAAGCGCCTTCTGATGGTTGGGAGGGCGTCACGTCCCTTGTTAAGGCCACGTTGTATTTGTAGCGCAATGCCCCAGCCAAACAACAAACTGAAAATGGAATAAAACTTCCCCTCAATGAACATCGCATACAGGAAGTTGAGTTGCTTGTCCAGTTCAGGGATTAAAAAAGGGCTTGATTCGACCCGATTAGGCCCCCAACCCAATCCGCCAGCCGTCAAGTTGGCAATGAGGATGCCCAAAATGGCAAAACCCCGGAGCACGTCCATGAAGACTTCGCGGTCTTTGCTTTGGATCGGGGCGATGGTATGCTTGTTCATAAACGAAAATTGATTTTATGAAAAAGGGGGGGTCACTACCGTTTCATCGGCTTTTAATCCTTTATTACAGCCAACAGAGGAGAAGTAAGTGAGGGAAGGGAATTTTTTTCACTGGTACTTATACAAGCAAAGCATCTACCCCTAAATCACGGGTAACTGAAGCTCAAAGATTGTTGTTGCTCCGGGTGTGCTAGATACGCTTAACGTCCCCCCATGCCCCTTCGTCACAATATCATACGCCAAACTCAGCCCCAAACCCGTGCCTTGCCCGGTAGGTTTGGTGGTGAAGAAAGGTTGGAAAATTTTCTCGCGGATGGATTCAGGGATGCCATTGCCGTTGTCTTGCACCTTGATGATGATCTGGTCGCCAGTTTTTTGGGTGGAAATGGTGACGGTGGGTTGGTATGGGGCATGGGCACCCGCTAGGGGGGCACCCGCAAGGGATGCCCCTACGGTGGCGCGTTGATGAACCGTGCTTCGGCTACGCTCAGCAACCGCATAAAACGCATTATTGATCAAATTCAACAGCACCCGGCCAATGTCCTGCGGAATGACCGAAACCTGGGGCAAATCGGGATCAAAATGGGTCTCCATCGTCGCATTGAAAGAATTGTCCTTCGCCCGCGTGCCGTGATACGCCAGCCGCAGGTATTCATCGGCCAGGACATTGAGGTCGGTTGGTTCTTTCACACCTGTACTCACCCGAGAATGTTCCAGCATCCCTTTTACGATGGAGGAGGCGCGTTGGCCGTGGTGGTTGATTTTTTCCAGATTGGTTTTAAGGTCGGCAGCGATGGCTTTGACCTCTTGGGTATCGCCTTTGTCGAGTTCTTCTTCCATTTCGACCAGCATTTCTGCGCTGACTTCTGCGAAGTTATTGACAAAATTCAAGGGGTTTTGAATCTCATGAGCGATGCCAGCGGTGAGTTCACCGAGGGAGGCGAGTTTTTCGGATTGGATGAGTTGGGTTTGGGTGGCTTTTAAAAGTGATAATGTTTGTTCAAGTTCTTGATTTTTAGATTCGATATTTTGTTTTTGACGGCTTAGAAATTCATTGATTTTAGATTTTTGCCTATTTCTGTAACTCAGAAATAACATACCCAATGTCAATAAGATACCGGCAGAACCAAACAATAGCAGATTTGTCGTCGCTTTATTTTTTTGTTCTAAAAGCTCTATATCTTTCTTTTGTATTTTTTCTCTATTTGCTATTAAAAGTAAGTGAGCCAATTGCTCTTTTCCATACAGTACTTCATTGGCTTTTATTTTCAGTTGCAAATACTTCAACACACTATCTTTTTGATTTTGTTGATCGTAAATTTTGATTAATAATTCTGAGGCTGACAACAAATGTCTGTTGTAATTATATTTTTGACTGATTTGAATAGTTTGATTGGCATAATAAATAGCTGTGTCCTGTTGGTTGGATTTAAAATACATTTCCCCCAGGGCGCTTAAACTGGCAGCTAAAAAAAACTGATTATTGTATTTCGAGCAAAAATCTTTTATCTCATTTAAATATGCCATAGTTTTTGATAGATTGCCCTGAGCCAATGCTATCTTACTAAGCAAGATGTTTCTGGCTGTAAGCAGATTGGTATTTTCAGCGGAAGGTTCAATATCCGATACTTTTTTGACGATAGCCTCTAAGGAGTCATTTTTATGCAGGTCAAATTTTGACCGAGCTATCTGTACCAATAAGAAAAGCCTATCAAGAGAATCCACTGGATGTTTTTGAGCAATGTCTATACCTTCTTCAAAATACTCAATGCAAATCTCATGTTGACCGATTAGCATATACATTATGCCTATTTGCAGCAATATCTTGGCTAAAATGGCTTTATTATCAGAGCGTCCATCATCAAATAATTTTTTTGCTTTAAAAGCATACTCCACCGATTGAGCATAGTCACCCATATGGTCATAGTACCTCGAATGACTTAGATAGCCTAATGCCATGCCATCTGTATCATTTCTTTTTTCAGCATGTGTTAGTATTTTTTTGCCTATGATTTTGCAACTATCTATTGTGTTTTTTTCGTACTTCAGGGATAGGTTGAATAAACTATCAATATATTTATTTGGATGGTTTTGAGCCATGACCACCACGCTATTGATTAAAGTGAAAAACCAAACAAAAATTAATTTAACTTTCATGATTCTCTTTTAATAGAGTTTTAAATGTTTTTTAAAAAAGGCGCTGATGATAGAGCTTGCTTTACCTTATAAATGTAAGCATCGTGATGCAGGAATACAAAAAGCTTTTCCCAATGGGGTCTTTGATCTTCCGAATGGTAGGAAATGGGCTCCGAGATGGGAATCGAGAAAATACCGAGGAGCCCTACAATCCCGCCCGCACTTGAACTTTCTTAAACCTCGGGTCATTCCTTATGCGTTTCCAGCGCGGGTCGAGCTTGAGCCAGCGGAGCCATTCATCCCCTTCGTCCGCTGCGATATTTAGCCATAGAAAGGTATTGTCAAAATCGCCGAGCGCTTCGTAAGCCGTTGCTATTTCGTAGGGCATCCACTCATAATTTGGCTGCAAAACCGTAGCTAGTACCCCTTTGGCGATTGCAGTATCACCGGCCATAACGTAAGCGCGTGCCGAGCTGGCCAGGTTGAATCCATCCGTGCTCAAAAACGCATAGGTCAACGTTTCTGCTTCCAAAGCCTCGTCATATTTTTCCTGTTCTGCCAGGGCCAGCCCTTTGTAATAATAGGCGGGCCAGCCATTGTTCCAGAAGTCTTCCTGGTCTGTTTTTTCGATGTGCTGATCACATTGGTTGATCACCCAATCGTAGTTTTTGGCCATGTAGTGCATTCGCATTACCCTCCATTGATAGAGGTCTTTGCTCGGCTGGTCGGCGAGGGCCATGGCTGTTTCGGCATAACGAAAAGCCGCTTCAAATTTACCTTGATAAGCCAATAATTCAGCGTAGTCGAAATGGATGATTGCGTTGGCTGGCTCAATTTTTAGGGCACGCAAATACAGGGCTTCGGCGCAGGCGTAATCGTGCCCGCCTCGGGCAGCGATCAGCGCGATGGAATGGAGCGCTGCTACCAAATCCGGATTCAGCAACAAGGCCTGCCGCAAATCGGTCAAAGCTTTTTCCAACTTATCTTGTGAAGGTATCCCGGCATAGCGGTGCAAGGAACCATGCACCGAGCCCAGCAGGTCAAAAAAAGCCCTCACCCTGGCGGAGTCTGATTTTGTTGACTGCCGAGACCGGGAGTTAGCCTTGGCAATCCGGGCTTCGGTTTCCATATCCAAGGGGATCAGTGCTTCCTTCGCCAGAGAATCGGCCATGGCAAGGGCATGCGGAGTGGGGGGCGTTGTGCTTTGGGGTAGGGGAGGGCAATGGAATGATAGTTTGTCCTGGGTTTGGGTTTGCCCCAATCCTGGGCTTATGAGGATAGTGAGGCAGATTATGTGGATTTTATGAATAGCTTTTTTCATAGATTGGCTTGTTGTTATTGAGTAATAGATTTTTTGTGATTTGATTATCAATTAATTGGGGATTTTATTCTTTTGAGTGACGAGTTCCGAGTACATGACTTACGATTTTTGAAGTGGGCTACCGCAGCGACTTATACATTGCCCTGGCCTGAGCCGCTGCGGTAGCCCACTTCAAAAATCGTAAGTCATGTACTCGGAACTCGTCACTCGAAAAAGCGTTATCACAAAATCACCAGGTATCACTTTAATTGTCTGATAACCAAATTACCTCAAGTCTATTCAATATTGCCACCATTGTGTCGCAAAATCTATTTTTTCGCCACATCACCTTGCCCATACTGCACCGGATACCCCCGATTTGTCCACACAATAATGCCCTCGTCAATGATGGCGGTATTTTTATAACCCAATCGCCGCAGCGTGCTCACCACTTTTTCAGAAGCCGCGTGCGGACAGGCACAATACACTACTATCCAGGTGCCGTCTTTAGGCATGTCTTTGATAAAGGAATCGGGCTCCTCATAATAGGGAACCGGAACCGCACCCGGAATATGGCTCTGGTGCCAGCCCGCTTTGGAGCGTGCATCAAGGATCACCATGCGGGATTTGTCTTGCAATGCTTTGAGTACTTGTTCGGCTGGCACGTATTTTCCTTCCCGCAAGGTGAATTTGGGGGCCTTCTTTTTCGGGTTCAAGATGTAATCCTTTGGAAGTGGTTCTTTGATCACCACTGCGCCAGGAGCGTTCCAGCCCGAAGCACGACTGCGGATATAAGCCGTGAGGCCGTCTATTTCTTCCTTCTTGAGTTCGTTCTTGAATGCCCGCATGGGAGTGCTGTCTCGGCCTTCCGCGATGGCATAGCGCAAAAAGGCATCGCTTGCAGTGGCCAAAAACATGGGATTCCCCAAGGCCGGGGCACTAACGCCTTCCCCCTTCACGCCATGGCAAGTTGCACAGGTTTTGTTGTACAATTTTTTTCCAAGCGCTACATCTCCGCTTACCGGATCTGTGGATAGTTCAACCGGTTTTTTGACGCCACTTTTTTCGCGGAGCCAAGTGATCAACAGGTCGATGTCTAAATATTCCAATGGGCCACCCTGGTCTTTGGCATAAGCGGCCATGGCGGTACCTTGCCGGCCATAGGCAATGGTATAGCGGAGGAAATTGTAATTGGCTGCTGGAATTTTGGTGACGGACATCAAGGAATGAGAGCGCAAGGAAGGCGCGTTGTCGGCGGCATAACCTTCCCGGTTCTTGCCGTGGCACAAGGCACAATACTTTTGATACAGGGCCGAGGCATGTTTTTTTGCCACAGGATTCAGTTTTTTGCCCTCCTTAATTTCGTATTGCTGAGCTAGGAGTGCTTGCGCTTTGGGTTCTTCCACAAATTCCAGTTGCACACCGTGGGCATATTCTTTTAACACAATCAAACGCTCGGGTGATTTTCCCATGCGCAAGGCTTTGGCTGGTAGCTTCTTTCTGAAAAATGCCCGCGTGGCTTTCAATTTTTTGACTTCAAACCGCATGGCATATACGCCTGGGCCGCGGGCTGTCAAAAACCTGGAAAGGGAATCGCCAGGCGATTGGGGCGTGATCAACTGCAGTTCCTGATTGGCGGATACCTGGAATCGAACTACATCTGGAGACTTGGGCTGTTTCAATTCGCTCAATCCCATCTTTTTAAATTCCTTGCGTGCAGCCTTCAGGTTGTCCACTACAATGCGCAGCGCAGTCATGCCCACGACACCGTTGGGATGATTGGAATACGTCCGATTCATCGCATAGATGGATGTTTTTTCGTTTTGGTAGTCCTGATAAGGCAGACCAGGGTACTCCCTGAAAGCGGGGAGATTTGCGGGGGGATTCTTAGCATTCAAGCCCACCGTGCGCCATTGTGGACCGCCATCATCCCAATCCCAGCTTTTGGGTAATTCTTTTGCAGACCGACCTTCCTGAACCGAGTCTATGGCGAATCCCCGGGTGTTTAGCCAATCCAAAGTGGCCTTTGCCGATGAGGTAGAAAGGGAATACAAACGAACGCCTTCATGCTTTTTCAAAAAAGAGCGGATGAATGATCGTTTGGGCTTGGGGATTGAATCCTTCAGGGTGATTAATTCTAGTGCCGACATGTCCGGAAAGAATGCAGCAATGCCAATTGAGCCGCTGTAAATTCCTGGATCGTATTTTTCAGGCTTGGGGATGTCAAAGCCAAGGTCTTCGGCGTAATGCTGTCTGGCGCTGTCTAAGTTGGATACAACTACGGTAGCATCGCTAATCCCCAGGCCTAAACCCACTAGGGAGTCGTGGTTGGATTTTTGGTTTTGGCAAGCAGGCAATAAGGAACTGATTGCCAGAACAAGGACAATCAGGTGGTGATTTTTTGAAATTTTATGACTGGTATTCATAGGTGATGATTCGTGGTGTTTGGTTAAAAGCGGAACATTTTCTAGTCCTTAATTGCAGCTTATGGGCGAGAGGTAAGTGGGAAGGGAAAGTAATTTACCTTTTTATTGGAACTAATTTTTGCCCAAAATTGGTTCAATGCCCATTGTTGTCATCAAGTATTGCCTAAAAATGTCTGAACTCACAAAAACTACCTCAACCTTCCGGCTACAACTTAAATCCCCAGCCATATTTGTAAGCATATTGCTGCGTTTGTTTGCTTGTGCCCTGGGATTTTCTATGGCAATGTTGATCGATGCATTGCTGTTTGAAGGCCTACCTGGAGGTTTTGAACTAGTTTTGCTTGTTTTGTGCATCTTTGGGTTAGATTATCGGGTAAACCAATTGCTGATTACCGACTGTGAAGTGACTGCCACTCACCAGGGCTTATGGATAAGTACGGCCAAACCCGTGCTGCTGTTCCCTCGGGCCAATTTTTTGTTGGCCTGGGAAGAGATCACTTATTTCCGATCAGGAGAAATCAGGGTAGGGAAATCTAGTAATCGTACCCAAGCTTGCTTGATCATTGGCCGTGCAAAGGCTTCCTCTCTTCGATTCAGAGGTGGGATAACCTTTGCGTTGGCCAATTATTTGCTGAGGGTGTTCCCTGGTAAAGAAAGGCCGTTTTGGGGTGATTGGGTGTGAAACAAGGGTAAAAGTATCACAATAAAAAAATGAGCACAAAGGACACAAAGGCAGCACAAAGGACACAAAGACGCGATTTTGACAAAGCAATACACCTGGACTTTATCTTATTTTGGATGTAAAGCCTCGTCAACGCCTCACCTTTGTGTCCTTTGTGCTGCCTTTGGGTTCTTTGTGCTACAAAAATGTCGCTTTATGTTTTCTGAAAACTTCAGGATGACTCATCATTTCATCACCCGCTTATACACCACGACCATCTTTTCCCCTTTGTCGTTCGCATAGGTTTCCCTCATGGTGATCTTGCCGTAATCACCGATTTCAAAAACAGCGGAATATTCCTCCAGCGTTGAACCTGGAAATGTGAAGGTATTATCGCCCACAAATTCAAAGTTCATCCCAAAGGGCATCCCATTCGTTTTGTCGCCTTTTACCCAGAGTTGTTTGTCCTTTCTGAAGAGCTCCATTTTATTGTTGGGGTCATTTTCCGCGATGTAGTTGCCCACCAGGAGACCCATAGATGCGGGCTCTATCGCCAGTTTTTTGGCCATACTGATGTTGTACTCCACTTTTTTG
>JAIXOO010000032.1 GCA_027486765.1 Saprospiraceae bacterium | reverse complement strand
CAAAACACAAAGACAAATACTATGGCACCGTAACCCAACTCGATCATGCCTTTGGCCAATTGATGAAATTCCTGGATGCCAATGGATTAAGCAACAATACTCTGGTTATTTTTACCAGTGACAATGGGCCAGAATCGCCCGTAAATTTTGATGAATCGAGAGGCCTGTGGAAGGATACCATTAGAGACCAATGTTTCGGAACGCCCGGCTTGTTGCGGGGAATGAAGCGATTTACCTACGAAGGTGGTCATCGGGTGCCCGGTATTGTACGGTGGCCATCCAAAATTCCGGCGGGAATTGTGAGCGACAAACTGGTGAATGGAACCGACTTTTTTTCAACGATATGTACCATTGCAGGCATTAAACAACCTGATGATCGGGCGATTGATGGTAAAAATATTTGGCCCGCATTATTGAATCGGCGTCATAACCAAAACAGGCCAGTTATCTGGCTGCTCCAGTTAAATGAAGACATGTATTCGAAAATGGCGGATATGTCCTTGCGTTATCGGGAGTATACCTTAATGGGCCGTATGCCCGTTAAAGCCGATTCGGTCCCCCTCTTAAACTGGATGTATCACTCATTGCCGGAAAAATTTGAGTTGTACAATATCGCAAAAGACCCAGGGCAACAGTTTGACATTGCCGACCGGCATCCCCGGCATCTAAAAAAACTGATCCCGATCATGACCAACATGTGGATCAATATTCGGGATGAGGGAAAAATGAGTGCTGCGGCATTTAAAGCCAAAAAATGAAAGGATGTTCTTCACTCCCAGGACCTCACCACAATCAAACGATTCACCGCCCAACCGATGAAAAACGCGATGATGAAAGAAGAAACAAAAGGGATCCAGAAATAAATGCGGAAGTACTCCAGCAACAATTGTACCGGGAAGTTGAACAAGGGATTGCCCGTTGTACGCGCCCAAACCACTGAGATGATCGAGTGCCCATCTTCGCGCAGGAACAAGGTGGTGACAACCAACACCAGACTCAGCAAAATGGCGGTGCTCCACAATTCACTCACCCAATCGCGCATCAACGCCAACATCACGATGACCAAACCCAGGGTAAGTGGCGCAGTCAAACGGATCATCTTAAAAATGAGCGTGATGCCCTCGGCATCCAAACTGAAATCGCCTTGCAAGACCGTAGACAAAATGCCCGGCAAGGAAAAAGAACTGAGCGTGGTGATCACAAACACGGCAAGCCCCCCAGCGGTGCTGATGTCTTTTAAGGCTTGTTTGAGGCTGTGTTTTTTCTTTTCCGGTTCTGCGGCAGGATTGGTGGTTTTTTCGCTGGCCTCCATTGGTTTTTGCTGTAAATATAGTGGGTTTGGGGGATTTATCGCACAATTTGGAATGCTTTGGTCGTTTTCCAATCCGCTCAATTTGCCCTGGCCAAAATCCGCCAAAAGTGACTTGCATTCCCTTGTCAGCTACTCTACCTTTGGCTCAGTCAATAACTGATTTTTTCAAGCGAAAGAATTTTACAGGGCTAAAACGCAGAAGGGGTACCCATCTCAATCTGGCACCCCTTCTCGCTTGCTATTACAAAATAGTCTTTATTCCTTCACCACCGGTACCGTTTGCATCTTACCACCACGCTCTACCTTCAACCAGTAAGTGCCTTTGGCCAGGCTCTCAGGTAGGTTTACTTCGTAATTGCCGGTGTAGCCACCAATGCTGGTTTTGATCCTGCGGCCTAGCGCATCGAACAATTGGATTTGGCTAGGGCCATTGCTGATCGGGTATTGCAAATAAAACTGATCCTTGGTAGGATTGGGGAAAAGCAATAGGTCGACCTTGCCTGGAGCTTCTACCGCCACCACCTTGGAGTAGGAAAAATTGCCATCAAAATCCATTTGCTTGAGGCGGTAATAATTCACCCCAGCGATGGGGGTATGGTGTACAAAACGGTAATTTCGGGTTTCGGCAATGGTACCTGCGCCCTGAATTTCGCCAATGGCAGAAAAAATTTCCCCTTCGGTACTACTTTCGATGATGAATTTTTCGTTGTTGAGCTCCGTAGCCGTGGTCCAATGGAGGGCTACTTTAGCACCTTCCAGCCCGACCTCAAAAGCACTGAGCTCCACAGGTAGGGGCGAGGAACTCACAATTACAATCACCCAGCCGCTGCCGCCACTACCGGAGCTAGCCCCGTTGTTGCCCCGACCGCCGCCGCCGCGGCCAGGAGCAGAACCATTTTGGCCAGAGCTGCCGTCGATGCCTCCAGCGCCGCCGCCCGGCACACCCCCTACACCTGCACTGTTGGGGCCAGCTGCGTTGCCACCTGCACCCGCCGCAATACCCGAGCCGCCGCCGCCGCCGCCTGCACCACTAGGCCCACTACGGGCACCACCATCACCACCATTGCTCGATCCAGCTGCGGCCATGCCTGTAAAGCCGCCGCCATTGCCGCCATTGTTGCCGCCTTGTCGCCCCCCTGCGGCAGTGACGGTTCCTTCGGTGAAGGTATAACTGGAGTTGCCCCCAGGTTGGCCCGGAGTGCCCCCATTGCCTACCACAATGGCGTAGTCGCCTTCAGGAACTTCCGCGTAAGTATTGGTTACAAAGGCACCGCCGCCGCCGCCACCTTTGGCTCGGTTGCCGTTGCTGCCACCGCCACCGCCGCCGCCCCAGGCTTGGACGGTGATATTGGCTACATAACCAGCAGGAACGGTGAATGTGTAATTGCCGGGATTGTAATAAGCCATGGTCACGGCTTGGGCATTCAACTGCATGACACTGAGGCATAAAAGCCCCAGAAAAGGAAGGTAAGTTTTGCTCATCGTATGTTCTTAAGTGATTACAATCATCAAAGTTACACAAGTAAACCTACTGTTGAAAGAGGAGCGTTTTTATATTATTTGCTTGTATAAGAGGGATTTATATTTGTTTGAGGGGAGAGCCCAAATACTTTCACTAAAATTCAGGTACACTCAATTTGGAAGGCTCCGCTTAGCACAAGACAATAACATGGGAGGAACCACAAATATGAGCCCTCCCGATGTTTAAATACCAACCACGGAGCAATTGGTTTTGCGCTAAAAACAAAAGGGACAAGCAGCACGCACCAACGCACCCTTGCCCCTTTTTTGGGCTTGTATTTTTTCAGGCTAAAAAACCTGCCTTATTCCTTCACCACCGCCACCGTCTGTACTTTCCCGCCACGCTCTACTTTGAGCCAGTAAGTACCTTTGGCCAGGCCAGCCGGCAGTTGTATTTCATAATTGCCAGCGTAACCGCCGATGCTCGCATTGACCCTGCGGCCCAGGGCATCGAACAACTGGATATTCCCCGCACCCTTGCTGTAATCGTACTGCAAGGTGATTTTGTCTTTCATCGGATTGGGAAAAGCAAAAATGTCGTTGCTGCCAGGGGCATTGATGGCGATGACTTTGGAGTATTCAAAAGTCCCATCAAAATCTACCTGCTTCAGGCGGTAGTAGTTCACTCCGGCACTGGGCGTATGGTGGGTGAAGGTATAGTCCTGTGGTTCGGTGGTTGTACCTGCACCATCGATTTCACCGATGCGGTTGAAAACTTCTCCTTCGGGGGAGGTTTCGATGATGAATTTTTGGTTGTTGAGCTCAGAAGCGGTTTTCCAATTGAGAGAAATAGACTCTGTATTCATTATTGCTTCAAATGATACTAAAACCACTGGAAGTACAGTAGTTACATCAACAATAACTCTACCAGCTCCTCCAGGAGTAGCAACGCTACTGCCTGTCCCTGCCCCGCCGCCGCCGCCACCAGGAAATCCTGCTGCAGTCGCATTTGTATTATTCGATCCCCCTGTAGCTCCATTTCCTCCAGCTGTTTGGCCCATAGCATTTCCTCCATTCCCCCCGATTGTACCTGCACCACCGCCGCCGCCGCCAAGATTACCAGACCCAGTGCCACCAGTACCACCAGCAGATGCTATAGTCCCCGTACCTGCAGCACCTCCTGTAGCTCCGTTATCATTGTTGGAGCCGTTACCGCCTGGGGCAACCACCAAAGCAGCAAAACTTGATGTACCTCCTGTACCTCCCGTTAGCCCTATCGCACCGCCTGCTCCAACTGTAACTGTATAGGAGCCAGCATTCAGAGTAAAACCACTAATATTTGAGTAAGCTCCACCGCCACCACCACCGCCTTTGTTATCGTTGCGGCCACCGCCACCTCCGCCCCAAGCTTCGATAGTGACAATGGCTCTATAACCAGAAGGAACGGTGTAGGTGCCACTAACATCAAAAGTTTGATCGACAGGTTGGGCTGAAAGATTCACAGCAGCTATCACTAGTCCTAGAAAAACTAGTCCTTTTGCCAATGAAGTGTTTGATATTTTTAAGGATTGTAAAAGGTTAGTCATAATTATTATTTTTTTAAAAGTCCATGAAATGACCACGATTGTGTTTATTCGTGCCGCAAAATACGCTAACTCCTTCATCTATCCTAATTTACACGTTTTTATTTCAATATGCCTACTGTTTTTTCAGCATAGTAAAAAGTGTGTTAAGAAATTGATGCACAACAGTTTCATTTTGACGTAGATAGGTGTTGATCTATTGCTTTGGCCGATTGCCTGCGCAGCATATTCCATACCTGCTGCGCAGGGCTTTGTCTTTTTCACCACCTTAGACACCTAAGAACACCTTAGAAATTCACCTTAGCTTATTGTTTGACGATGGGTAGTGTTTGCACCATTCCTGAGCGGATTACCCGCAGCCAGTACGTCCCTGCTGGCAAGTCGCTGGGCAATTTCGCCTCGTAGTAGCCCGCATAGCCCCCCACGGAGGCAATGACCTGCCGGCCCATGGCATCAAACAAGAAAAACGCAGCAGGGCCTTTGCTCTGGTCGTATTGGATGTTCAGTTGATCTTTGGCCGGGTTGGGGAAGGCAAAAATTTTGTTATTGCCCGCCGCGTTGATGGCGATCACTTTGGAGTAGGCAAAGGTACCGTCAAAATCTACCTGTTTGAGGCGGTAGTAGTTTGCTCCAGCGCTGGGCGTCTGGTGGATAAACTGGTAAGTATGGGTCTCAGCAGTGGTCCCGGCACCAGCGATTTCCCCGATGCCGTTGAAAACTTCGCCCTCGGTGCTGGTTTCGATGATGAACCGGTCGTTGTTGAGCTCGGCGGAGGTTTGCCAGGTCAAATTTATGTTTTCAAAACCAAGGGTTGCATCAAACTTTACCAACGTTACAGGAAGTTGGGTAGACAGTGTTACATCTTTGCAAGGGTTACAGGGCCCTGTAGGGGGGGCTGTTTTATTTGCACTGGCTACGATACTAAAGGAGCCTTCCCGATTGGGTGAAGTGAAAGGCGGGCTAACCCAAGTGCCGCTATTTGAACCACTAGCGACTGTAAAAGTAGTTGTAGTATGAGAGGTAGGAGTACACTCACCGCAGCTAACCGTAATTGTGAATGTTTTTATCCCATTGGTAGGCGCTCCGTCTCCTATTGAAACACTCACAGTAAAGGAGCTGTTTCTAGGAATTGGTTCTCCGGGCGTGGTTACAACGTTTGTAATGTCGTTTTGAGCATTGCTAAAAAACGCAGTACCCAAAAAAAGCAGCACGGCGCAAAGAGAAATTCTGGAGTAAATGTTTTTTTTCATAAAACGTGTCAATTATTGGTTAGTAAAATTTAGTATACGGTTGAAATGAGCCTATGGGGATGAAGGATTCTACCCATGGCTGTGGTTCATCATGTTGTAAAGAGGAAGAAAATACTAAGGAACTGAGTGTAGCCAGCGTGGGCTATTCAGCAATGTTCGACAGTGGTCTAATTGTATTTTAAACAGCGATCTAATCTGAAATCAGTAACTACGGTAAGAGCGTATTTTTTAACTGTTCAACGTTCAAAAGTCAGTATTTTTTTTCAATATTCCAAGTTTTTCAGTGATTTATAAAATGATGAAAATTTAAATTTAAATTACTTTTTTTTATCACAATTTAAATTGACAATCGACTTATAATATATTGATAATCATTCGTTAAAAACATCTACTGTTTTGGAGAGTGTAAAACAATGATTTCTTTTTATCTTCATTGAATTATCGGAACAAAAACCAACACACATGTTTAAAGAATTTAAAGCATTCGCCCTGCAGGGCAATCTGGTCGACACTGCCATTGCTTTTGTGATGGGTGCAGCCTTCGGCAAAGTAGTCAGTGCATTTGTAGAAAAGATGTTTGCGCCAGTAGTAGGGATGCTGTTGGGCGGCATCGATCTGGCGGATAAAAAATGGGTGCTGCGTGCAGCGGTCGGAGAGCAGCCGGAGGTAGCCATTGCCTGGGGCGCTTTCCTTACGGCGAGTATCGATTTTTTGGTGGTGGCCTTTGTGATGTTTATGGTCATCAAAGCGATGAACGCCGCCAAACGCAAAGAAGTGGAGGCAGCACCTGCGCCACCAGCTGGGCCAAGCGATGTGGAGTTGTTGGCCGAAATCCGGGATTTGTTGAAGAAGGGGTAGGGGAGCCTACCGCGCGTCCAGCTTTTTACGCTGGCTCAACCAGAAGCAGCCTTTAAACAACAAAACCCCCGATCACCGCAGCAATCGAGGGTTTTGGAGATGTGGAGACGCACAACCGTGCGTCTCCACAGTTTATTCCACAATAATCATCTTCTTGGTAGCCGTGTGCTCCTCTGCTTCCAGGGTGTAGTACAACACGCCGGTAGCATTGAAATCACTTGCTTTCAGTACCACCTGATTGGCACCCTTGGCGTAATCGGCGCGAATGCTTTTCAGCACGCGGCCAGTTACATCACTGATGGTCAGGGTAGCGGCACTGGCCTTAGGCAGGTTGAAGCTGATTACGGTTT
>JAIXOO010000052.1 GCA_027486765.1 Saprospiraceae bacterium | reverse complement strand
TGATTGTTGAATACAGGCTTACGGATCATGGGATGTCCATAAAGGATTTGATTTATCATATTGTAGAGTGGGGGCTTAAACATAGGGATAGGGTTTTTGGGAAGTAGTGGTTTGTGTATGTATTTATTTGTGATTGATTGTAAAAAACTTAAATACGAGCTGGTTTTCCTGCTGCCAAGAGAAGTATTTCATGATTTTCACTCTGGACCGGCCTGTTGGTAAAACCCTTCTGGCAAATCCTCAAATTCCTTGATCAATTTTAATTGCTCTTCTTCAAGGGTTTTTTCTAATTTACACACTTCGGGAAAAGGCATTCTGAAATAATGCCCGTAATTTCCTGATTTTTGCTCCGCAGTCAAAAGTATATCTCGATAATCACCATAATCAAATTCTCGTTTTAAAACCTCTATGTCTCCATCCGATATGAACAGCGCAGACCTAATCACCTCTTCTGAATATCCTATATCCTTTCTAAGGGCAAACAGCACGGAACAAAGGCTAATCGTATAATGACATGAAGGTACTGGAAACTTATCAACGATAAAATCAATTATGTCTAGTGGAAGTGTTCGGTATGCTTCTCTTTCGATCATTTTTTGTCTTTTTGGGAGTTTCATCGAACGGTATAACTGTCGATTCGCTGACGTTTGGGAGGTGCCTAGCAATTCAGAAAGGAAGCCTTCCAGAATGGCGAAGTTGGCCTCGTGGCGAAGCATTTTCTTCATCGCCCATTCGAAACGAACCATTTTTTGGCCATTGTGGTTGTTTTTTGACAAAGATAAGATGTTTTAGGGGGGAAAGTGGAAGTTTTTTGTGTTGGGATTTGGGGGGAAGTGAACTTTACGTTTTATGAATTTGCGACGTTTAGGAAGCATTTTCGTAAAGCAATTGTTCTGTGGAACTATTCAATTTTGACTCGTCCATCTAAGTCAAAAACTGGAGTTCCATTTATATATATTTCAATTGTTCCATTTTGATATCCTGCGGCAGGTCGAAGAATAATTCCATCAATAATATATACTTCTAATGCCAGTTTCAATTCTGAAACAACGGGTTCTAATTCTGGAGTGTAAAAAATTGAAACCGGATATTCGGGAAAACGTCCCATCATCGTATTCGTCCTTCCAAATCTCGCCCAGTTTTTTCCTTTGGACGAAAGTATTGATTCCAAATCATTTGCAACTTTAAAGCGCAACGATGACCCTGCTTCTATATTTATGGCAATCCATGTTACATTCGGGATTTTATGCTTATTCTTAATTTCTTGAAGTTGACTTTGAAGTTTGTTCAAGATATCAGGAGAAGGTTCCGTATAAGATGCGGAGGTTCTCACATTCGTAACATTTACAGTATTACTGCCTCCAGATTGATTTTCTGTATAAATGGTACTGTTTATTGTTCTATTATCAATTTTTGGATCTTCATTTTTGATGAATGACCTTGTCTGCCCCTTCAATTTATTACTTTTGTCTTTTTTTGCAAATAAATCCTCAATTGATTCATCAAACTCCTTAAGTTTTAAGAGAGTTAACTGCCTATAAGTACCATCAGAAATTGTTGTATCTCGGCAAATTATATCATGATAGGTGCAAAACGATACTCTTTTTAGTTTAAATGTAAATGACTTATCAATCAATTCAGGATAATCACTTCTTAGCTCTCGAAGTACCGAACTTGCTGATATCTGGAATTTACTTTCCCCACTTCGATTACTGGTTTCAACTTCTAAATTTATAATTTCCCTTATTTTAGCACTAATTGAACCTCCAATGTTCCAATCATAAACATCTTCTTTCATCCCGATTGAGTCTGAATTTTTTTGAATATGTTTGTCATAAAGAATAGGCATAGGGCAATCACAAACTCTCTGAGCCTTGACAGGTTTGTTTATATCTCTATCATTTTTACAAGACGAGACTAAAAAAACAAAGAATATAATTGCAAAACAAAGTTTCATGTCGTTTTTTTTTATTATTTATAATGTTTGGATGCACGAAAGTGCAACGCATAGGAAGCAATTTCGTACATCCGTTGTTCTGCAGTTGTTGATTTTCAATATTTTAAACTGGTGGATCATAGTGCTCTCTCAATTAAGTCAATTATCGCTTTTGTAATTCTAGCAGTTTCTCTGCTTGCATCATCATGCGAAATTGTATTGAAGTTTTGTTGTGTCCGTAATTGAGAGAACTGTGAATTATACATTATTGCCTCATTGAGAGCATATTTATTGCCATTATTATTGAACAATTCCAAAAGTTTTTCTAATGCTTCTTCTATTCGACCGTTAGAAACTATGTTTTGAAGAGTTTTTTGAGTTTCTGATGAGATGGCTTCTATTTTTTCATTTTTAGGTGCATTTACAGTAATATTTTCTGAACGATTGATAACAGTAGAATTAGTTATATTCCCAAACTTATCTCCCATTACTATTTCATTTACTTTTGCATGAGGCATAACCAAAACCTGAGTGTTCAATTTAGACATGTCAAAGCGTATTATTTGGAGCAAGTCCCTAATTTCCGAAATCCCAAGCATTCTTTCGCTTTTGCATTCGACTTGCCACATTTGGTTTTTGAATTCGATACTAAGTTCATTGTTCAGATAGATTAAGATCCATGCGGCATGTAATGTCCAATCTTTCGTATCTGGCAGTTCATTTTGGGTATTTTCTCTTTCATTTCTTAGGTTTCCTTGTTCGGTAAACAAAAATTTCCTAAAAACTACTGTCAATGTATTATTTTCTTCGGCGGCAGCATGTAAAAGTAGCCGTGCAATGTTTACTTCTGCTGGTGCACCTGTAAGGTCAATCGGATAACGAGGAAGGTTCAATCCGCCTTTCCGATTATTTTTCGTCCAATCTCCAAGCATTTTCAATATTCTAAATACTTGGGCTTCAGTCAACTCATCGATGAATCTATGTGGTACAATCATGAGACTTTTACTTTTTTAGTTCTTTCCAAACCAATCTTTTGAAATGTCGGTTATGTAAGAGAAAATCTTACTTGATGTGTTGACAAAAGCCATTCCTACATTGGGCTTGCCATTTCCAACCGAAACGACAAAAACTAATATATCTAAACCAAATCCGAAGAAGGAGAAAGCCAAACATAGTAACCCTAGCACTATCAAGATTATAGAAACAAGCAAAAAAAGAATTGAGAGAAATAGTTTTCCAATTGCCTCCATTTTTTCATTTTTATTCTTTGTTACACAGAACTTAAGCACTACCGCACTTCGCCATTCAGGTAGTCACCTCAAGCTACGTGTATTTCTACTTAGTCGGCACTCTTTTCATACCTCGCTTGGCCACACTTAAGTCCTTATTCATAGATTGATACATAGCATCAAGTAATTTGATCCGTAAGATAAAAACAAGAACCCAATTTTGCAAGCAAGCGTGTTACTATATTTTTAAGCCATCAATCGGTACTCCCCCCAAACACCCCCACCTCCAAAAACTCCAAATCCTCCGACCACCCCACCACCCGACTCCCCAGCCCCGGTGGCATCACCCAAGCATCCCCTTGTTTCAATTGTTCCAAAGTATACCCCTCCACTTGTACATCCAAACTCCCTTTCAGCACAAAAGAGAAAAGAATGTCCCAGTCATGACTACAAGTTTGAGGCTTTTCCCCGCTTTGATCAGGCCGCACCACCTGTACCGATGCCACCCCTTTGGTCGCCTGGTGAATCCCCGTATCCCGGTGCTCAAAACCCACGATGCGCCAGGGTTTCCAGCTGGCGGCTGCTACCCGATGGTGGCAAAAAGTTTGCCCTTGAAATTCCCGCTCAGGGCGAAGCTGCGCAGTAGGCAAGGTCATCTCATGGTCAATCGTGGTCATGTGCACCGCCGGAACCCCAATTTCGATTACCTCCAGATTGTCCGAAGCTTCCAGAACCTGGTGCCGGATTTCCGGCGGTTGGGTCACACAATCCCCGGCATGGAGGATAAAGGGCGGCCCCTGGTCTTCGTACACCAGTTTCACCCAGCCATTGTAGCAATAAATCAGCTGGAACCCAATCGTGTGGTAATGCACCATGTCCGGCACCGGGCCGCCGTTGGGAATGCGGATGTGTGAAGCAATGATGCTGCCGCCCAGTCGGTCGGGGATCAGATCGCGGTACAACATGCCTGCGCGGCCAATCACCCAGGGGTCTTGGTCTTGCAGTTGGCGTACTTCAAATTTGTGTTGAGTAGCTGGTCGCTGCAGTTGGTACGAGCGGGGGAGCAATTGAATGGTGGTTCCATTCGGAGCGATCAGGGTTCTTTCTGCTCCGGCCAGTGCTTCAGGATCGTCGGTTAGCAGGTGAATGTTTGGGGCGGGGCACGCTGCTCCTTTGTCAATGCGGAGGTGCAGGCCGTATCCCGACATGATCGCCACGGCTGGATCATCGGCGGGGAAGATGTTGTCCAGGCGGAAACC
>JAIXOO010000233.1 GCA_027486765.1 Saprospiraceae bacterium | reverse complement strand
ATTTTCTCACTTATAAAACCGTAAAACAATGAAAACAGCAACCTTATTGCCGTTAAATGCAACTGGTATTGCCCAACTGATCAACGCCGAAACTGCGGAGGTCGCTCCCATCGCTTACCTGCCCGGCCGCCCCCGCCAGTACCGCTTCGATGCCAGCCGGGGCATGTTCAACCTGAAAGGGGAGACCCCCATCACCAAACCCAAGGAGTCTTTGACCGTCATTCCCATCGCTTTCCGGATTTTCCGCGACAGCATCCTGGGCCAAAGTACCAAGCGTTGGGCGGAACTGTTTTTCCTCAACCAAGGCAACCAGGTCTGCAACCTGCTGCTGCACGGCTACAGTGTCGACAACCTGATGGGCCTCAACGAGGAGATTTTTTATGACCAGGTCAACCTCTGCCAAATCGAATTGACGATCACTCCCGCCGAACGCACCAGCAAGGCACCCGAGGCCAAAAACAGCCGCTTTTTTATCGCGGAGTTCAGCTTCAAACGCCTGAGCGCCGAGGCGATCGCAACGCAGGAGAGCATCTTCAAAGGGATGCCGCTATGGAGAGAAGATACCCTCACCGGCGACGCGGAGCCCATCCTGAGCTACAACTATAATCCGCCGGTGGAGGCCTGCCCGCAACTGAGTGCGGCTGAACCAGCTACAGAGTTGCCCGCAGCGGCTTAGGCGGTTATTTAAGGCTATCGGGAACCGAGCACCCGATAGCATTCCAAATACCTTCACAATCCTGATCCATGAAATTTGATGATGAAAACTGCAGAAAACCAAAGGAGCCTGCTGCGCCAGATCCAGGGGGCTGAACACCTGGCTAACCGCTGGCGAATTGGCCTCCTCAAGCCGACCCGCCGCAAACGTGGCCTGGCTTGGCGTTACTTGTTGACCTGGGGTGAGTTGCTGGACGAAAAGACGAGCGATGCGCTGCGGGATTTGTGTCAGGCCACAACGGCTTGACCCTTGATCAATGGAGTCAATGGGCTCAATTGTGGGGTAGGGGAGCCCTGCATCTGGAATCTGCGCGCGGAAATTGTGGGAAACACTCCACAGTTTTTCAGGCTTGGATTTCTGGATTTTTGGTCACTTACAAACTCACCCCGCTGAAGCAAGTGGATCGCTGGAATAAGTCTCATGATTTGTTCCGATTATGCCTTGGAAGTTAGTAGATAAGACTTGGGTTTGCGGGAGGTTAAAACAAATAATCTTCCAAAACAATCACATCTAACTCCTGAATAACGTGCAAACGTTTATCATTGGTGATAAAGGCTTGACAATTGGTTTCAATAGCCATTGCAAGTTGCAAGGCATCGGGTGTACGCAGGTTGTTTTCTTTATATTTTGCCCGTAAACTTGCCGCCGTTATGGCCACTCCAGGATGTATTGGAACAAGTGAAATGTTTTTACTTTCGAGTAAAAGTTGCCGATATTTTTCTTGTAAATCAGGTAATTGCTTATAAAATGGAAAGACCAAAACTTCAGTCAACGTAATCGTAGAGGTGAACCCTAGCAAATTACCTTGACTTATTTTTTGAAAAATAAGCGTTGCAAGGGAAGCATATTGTGGATTTGCCTCAACAAAATAGATGATTGGCGAGGTATCCAAAGCAATCTGTGCATATTGCTCCAGTCTAAGTGACAATTCATTTATTCCCATTCTGAGCGGAGATTATCAACATACGCTTGAGCATCTTCCTCCATCGCATCTGCTTGTCCCGCCCCAGCAAAGTCCATCACATCATGAAGTGAAACCACCTCTGAGTGCTGATGCTGCACCACGATGGTTTCATCTACCAATAAGCGGATCAGCTCTAGCCGTTCTTGGATAGAAAGTTGACGTAAATAGGTATTGTAGAGCAATTGAACACTCATGTGAGCTGTTTTTTGATCATTTAAGCATGGTAAAGTTACATTTATTGGGATTCAAATCAAATACCCTTGTTGCGAATCCTAAAACTTAAACCGAAATTCCAGGCCTTGAGTAAGCAAAAGATTCTGGATGATGTGGCGGGGATCAATTTTGCTACCATAGATATTCGATGTTCTCCTTGAATATTCGGTCGTAGTTGTTCCATGGGTAAAGGTAGGGACGCTTAGGTGTAAGGACAAGGCACTTTTGGCGGGTTTTGGCCAGGGCAAATTGGGGGAATTAGAGAAGTCGAGCTAAAGCAACATGAATAGCATCACGGATAACCCGCCACTGGAGGGGCTGCCCCCAACTGACGGCGACTGTGCGTCTCTTAGTGCATGTGACAATTCTATTTTAAAACGCCCAACAAAAAATTGGATTAGGCTGCAAAAAGCCTTAATTTTGTCAACAAAAGCTAGTTTTTATGAACGAGCCATTATTATACGAAGACAGCTTGAAGCATTACAACGATCTGAAAAACTCGCTGGATACTGCTCAACAGGAGGGTTATCAGCAAGCGTGGGCTGAATATGCAGCTAAATTGGAGGAAGAACAAAAACGAACTGAACAGGAAAAACAAAGGGCAGAACAAGAACGCATGCTAAAGGAGGAGGCTTTGCTCTCTCTTGAAAACGAGCGTAAAACCTTTGTGCAAAGTGTATTGAATATGCACAACCTCGGACTGGATAAAGCCCAAATTGCTCAGATCACGAATCGGAGTATTGCAGAGATTGAAGTATTGCTAGAAAAAGAATGAAGTGAAACTTCACCTTCACTTAAAATGTATAATATGAAACCCATTTTTTGCGCCAAGGAGTACGCCTTTCTGTTGAAAAAAACCAGATCAAACTATTGATCTACAATTCGTTGACCAAAACAATTGAAAAATGGATGCTATAGACGAAAAAATCATCAAATACCAAGAAATCATCTATCAATACCTTGAAGAACTTGCTGCAGAGCGCAACAATGCCTCTGCACAACACCTAGAGTACCAGGTTATTTCAGATACCAAGCGCAATCACTTTCAATTGGTGCGTTTGGGCTGGGTCAAATATAAATTTGTACACTTGGTGCTCTTGCACTTCGATATAAAGCCAACTGGGGAAATTTGGTTGCAATTGAACAATACGGAAATATTGGTTGATCGAGAACTCGTTTTAAGAGGTGTAAATCCTGCTGATATTGTGATTGCGTTTCAGCCTGAATACATGAGGCAGGCTTTGGTGTAAAATTAACCAAAATTGAACGGGCACCCCCCACTTTCTCGTGTGCCAACGTTGGGCACTGCAACAATAAGGTTAAGTTAGTTCCTTCATACCAATGCATTACTAGATCGGTTGAATGAATTGAATTCAAAAATCTATGTGAATGAAAAAATATGCTCATGTCCAGGATGTAGTAAGCCGTTTAACGGACAACAAAACCTTTCGTACTTTTTTCACGCTCTACCTCATGGCGGAGACAAAAGAAGAGCGTCAAATGCTCAATGAACGTTTTTGGAGAGATGCCAATACCCTACCACCTGCCGAAATGCAATTGTTAAAAGCTGAGTTTACCCGCTGCTTCCTAAGGCTTCCAGAAATGGCTGCAGATTTATTGGGGCAAATTAGCGCTAAAGCTGTATAAATTTCCTTGCCTCTGCCTCCAGCTAAAAGCCTAAACCCGCTAGTGTAGATCTACCCCCAAATTTCTAGTCGCTGACTTTTCCGCCTTTTTGACTGAGTGCCCCGTCAATGCCTCACCTTTGTGTCCCTTGTGCTGCCTTTGCGTTCTTTGTGCTAAAAAATGCCACTTTTGCCGCTTTCTAAGGTGCCCTAAGGTTTCTAAGGTGGTTCAAAAAAAGACAGCGAAGCTGCCCCGTCAACGTCTCGTCTTTGTGTACTCTGTGTTGCCTTGGTGCTTTCTTTGTGCTAAAAAATGCCGCTTTGGGCTCCTCCTGACATCTCAATAGCCAGTCAATGGAATCAATACCGTCAATGGGATCAATGCTATCAATGGAGCCAATACAAGCAATGCGTAAATGATTCTGTAAAAAGAGAAGGTTTTGCCTCAAAATATTTATCATTTTGTGTTTATTTTTAATGAAATTAATTATTTTGTGTGATAATCTAACCCAATGGAACAACAACATAAACTCATCATTTTTCAGGAAAAAGAAATCCGCCGCACCTGGCACCAGGATGAATGGTGGTTTGCCGTGCTAGACGTCATCGAGTTGCTGACGGAAAGTGTAAACCCTCTTGAATACTGGGATAGACTAAAAAAACGAGAACTAGAAAATACTGGGATTGATCTGTCTACAAATTGTCGACACTTCAAAATGACGGACTCGGATAGTAGCACCCAGGAAACGGAATGCGCCAACACGGAAACCTATTTCCGCATCATCCAATCCATCCCTTCTCCCAAAGCCGAACCTTACAAACAGTGGCTGGCCAAAGTTGGTTACGAGCGCATGCAGGAGATTGAAAACCCCGAACTGGCCGCTGTACGCGCCCGCCAATACTACCATGATCTGGGCTACACTCAAGAAGCGATTGAACGGCGCATGCAGTCTATCGCTATCCCCACCCAATTAACCGAGGAATGGAGCAACCGAGGAGTACAGAAAGATAAGGAACATGCTATCCTCACTGCCGAAATCAGCAAAGCTACTTTTGGCCTGAACCCCACTGAACACAAACAATTGAAGGGGCTAGATCGCGAAAATCTACGCGAGCACATGACCAATCTGGAACTGATCTTCACCATGCTAGGTGAGGCAGGGACCCGCATCGAAGCGCTGAAGGCTGATGCGCAGGGCTTTGATGAAAACAAGAACGCGGCGCTCAAGGGTGGTACGGCTGCGGGTAAGGCCTTAGCTGCTTTTGAGGCGAGTATCGGGAAAAAAGTGGTGACCAGCGAGAATTTTAAGCTGCAAATTGAAGAGGCGAAGCAGCAGCAGATTAGGCTTGGCAAGAAGTGGAAAGATTAAGCTCATTAAAACTTGAATTACACCTTCAAAACCGCTAAATTTGTTGCAAACAATGGTCTGATGGGAGTAGATGCCAACATTTCACAACCTTTTAGCAACTTGCAGTTAGAGTTGCTAAAGCTTTATGCAAGCAATGTTCAAGAAGAGGATTTGCTACAGATTCGGGATCTGTTGGCTAAATTTTTCTTTGAAAAAGCCAAAGATGCTGCGGATAAAGCTTGGGAAGAAAAAAACCTTACTGAACAAGGACTCATCGATAAACATCATAGGACCGCATACCCGTCAAACCATTGATGAAAATAGTGTTAGACACCAATGCACTTTTGGTGTCCATTTCCCGGAAATCCAGATTTCATGCTATCTTCGAAGCCTTGGAGGAAAAGCGTTATGACTTATTTGTCACTACAGACATATTGAATGAGTACGAGGAAATAATCGGTGAGGAAATGGGTGAATTCGCAGCTCAAGCAGTACTCAACGGTTTTCACTTGGCTTCAAACGTTCATTACATTATCAAGTATTATCGTTGGAATCTAATCACGGCTGATCCTGATGACGATAAATTTGTCGATTGTGCAGTTGCAGGCAATGTAGACTACCTGGTTACCAATGATCGGCATTTTCGAGTGCTAAAAGACCTAATGCTCCCTAGAGTCAATGTCATTTCTATTGAAGATTTTTATGAACTGTTGACTGGGCAGCCCATCGATCTGGTACAAAAAATATAGAGATACAATATATTTGGCTCATTCTTGAAAAACATTAAGCGCTCAATGAATATCCAGGCAGAAAAGCTAAAATTGATTGAATGGTTGGTACAACTCAACGATACTTCTGTATTGTCCCAGGTCAAAGAAATAATGGATAATGCTGAACCTATTGAAAACCTTTCGATCATTTCTCCTGATGAGTTAAAGAAAAGAGCGCTAATTGCCAATCAAGACATTGAAGACGGAGCTGTTTATTCTTTGGAGGATGTGTTGAATGAAGATTGGGACCAATGATCATTTTATATACCGCTTGGTCAAAGAACCAGTTTTGAGAAATTTGCAATTAGGGTGAAATTTCCTTTTGATCTTCCATGTTTGGTGTGTTTTTCGATTTGAGATTGCTTTTGCTCCGCTTGCTCATGGGTCTTACCATCACGGTGCAAACCTAACCTAGTGATGAAGGTGGAAAGGCTGTCTTCCACGGCTACAAGAATTCTTTATTTCTTTATTTTTGTGAAAACGTGGTGGCCTGCGAAGGATTGCCCAGCTTAATGCCCTGATGATCAAGGTAGCGGTAAAGAGTGCTTTTGGAAATATTCAGATGCTCTGAGATTTCCCGCACGGGCCGGCCCTGATTGTAGAGCGTAGCAGCAATCATGGCTTTGTCTTGGGCTTTCTTGGAAAGTCCTTTAGGGCGGCCACCCACTCGCCCCCTGGCACGGGCAGCACTTAATCCCGCCTTGGTGCGATCGACGATGATTTCTCGCTCAAACTCTGCCAGCGCAGCAAAGAGATGAAACGTAAGTTTACCTTGAGGCGTGGTAGTATCGATGCTATCGTTCAGCGATTTCAGTCCAGCCCCTTTAGCCTGTATCTCGCTGACCAGGCGAACCAGGTCTGGAAGAGACCGGCCAAGCCTGTCCAGTTTCCAGATGATGACGATATCATCCTCACGCAATTGTTCCATCATTCGCTGAAGCTCCGGGCGCTCAAATTTTGTGCCGCTGATTTTCTCCTCAAAAATGCGTTCACAACCTTCGGCTTTCAAAGCATCGCGTTGCATGGCGAGGTTTTGGTCTTTTGTGCTGACTCGTGCGTATCCGATCTTCATATCTTTTCCCAAAAAACGGTTAAGCACACAATATATAGAACTTAGTTTATTGAAACCAGTTTTTGAGACTTTTTTACAAGGAGTTAGAAGCGGGTAGGGCAGAGGAGTTGGAGTTTCATAAAACGAGGGTTTTGTGGGATGTGCTTATGAAACTAATTGCACTATTCCGAACTTGGATTGGCCTTTTCAACTGTTCACTTTGCGCCGAATTTCGCTGTCCACTTTGCACTGTTTTATGCATACACCCACGAAGGCTAAATCAACTTTGCCAAAAACGAGCTCCTACTGAATTGCCAAAAGTACCCCTTGCACACCCCTAATCTAACTGTTTGTATCGATTCCACCCGCTCCCGCAAGCTCGACGGTTCCCCCAACACCCAGATTCTAGTTATCACCAAAAACTTCGCCGCCTGGTGCCAGGATGCTGCCTTCCGCTTCTACCAACAAGACACCCAGGCCAAGCCTACCTACGTCATGCACGTCGAAGAGGGCGACCCCAGCTACGGGAGTGTCGGCTACCTGATGATCCAGATGGAGGACGCTTTTTGGGAAAGCTTCGATCCGGCAAAGCCGTCCATCTTTCGCATCATGGGGAAGAAGCCCTTGAAGATGGGCAACACCGGCCTCGGCCAACAACCTTTGTAAAAACCCGGTAGTAGGGGCGTAGCCCACCCTAAGATGCCTAATCAAAAAAAA
Source organism: Saprospiraceae bacterium (assembly GCA_027486765.1). GTDB lineage: Bacteria > Bacteroidota > Bacteroidia > Chitinophagales > Saprospiraceae > Haliscomenobacter. Next base: position 38,338 of record JAIXOO010000233.1, on the reverse strand, counting down.
CGCCATAAAGCACTTCAGTTCCCCTATAGTGCCTTCAGTTCCTTAGGTGGTGAAATCCCGAGCCCTGCGCCAGCAGGCCTCCATTCTTTCATTCCTTTCCCCATCACCCACTACTTCCTTTCCACCTCCATTTAACAATAAGTTAACAACAGAAATGTTTAAACCCCACTCAAAGCCAAACCAATTCTACCCCAGCCAAAATAAAATTCCAACAATCTTAAGGCACCTCAGGGTGACAAATGTTAAAATTTAAAACATTTTTACTTTTCATTTGTATAAATCAATCTTTGATCTTATCATTGTTTTCAGATAACAAGTCATAGTACATATTCCAAACAACCACACCAATTGAATCAATACCTCCATAAGTGACCATCATTCATGGACTAGTATCTTATTCATTCTTTTTGCAGAATGTATTCCAACTTCCTATTTGAAATTATTCTTACTAATTTCCAAAACCCAAAACCGCATAACAATGCAAAATCAGAACACCGTTTTACTACCTACCAGCCAATGCCATCTTCCTGATTGGCCAATTCAGCATGCCATCATTGCTGAACCGCCTCAAAACACAGCAAGCTGAATATACCACCTACTCAGCAATACTCTTTTCCTTACTCTATACAGCTCCCTCGTAGGTTTTGTGCATACGATTAGGTGAAATTCCCTATTGGTTCAGAGATGTTATGTTAACATCTCTAAGGGGAATTGTCCCAATCTTCATGCATAATACTTGGTGACGCTTAGTATACCATTTTCAATATTTAAACCTACCCTGTTATGAAATGCATCATAGCTATTGCCTTTGCTATGCTATTATATTCTTTATGCATAGCACAAACTATTGAAGGTAGAATCCATTATCCAAGTTCTGGAGTGAATGGTACAATTCCTTGCCCACCTACTCTTACAGGAACGGAAGTATATCCAATGAAGGTAACTTTGAAGAAACCTAACAATTCAACTGAGGATCAAAACACTGCCTCAGATGGAAAATTTACTTTTCTCGGTGTGCCGGCTGGTAATATTTCTTTAACTCCTTTTCCACAATATGGTGGGATTAATGCTTGGAAAAATGGTGTTAACATAGATGACAAAGCAATTTTAGAACAACATATTTTAAACATCACCCCTATACTTTGCCCTTTCAGATTAATTGCTGGCGATATGAATTATAGTGGCACACTTTCTACCCTAGATTTGATAGCTATTCAGCGGATTATAAACAATAGCACAACTCCTGACAATCGACCTTGGTGGACCATTCATAAGAGCTTAGTATTACCGGATTTCAATCCGGACCCAATTTTTTTTGATACTTTTTGGAGTTCGAATCCTTTTAATGCAAAAACGAATCGAAACGGCAAATATCTTGGATATGGACCAGGTGCACCCTCATGGATGAATAATTGGGAGATCAGTACCTCATCTGGAGTTACTGACCCATTGTGTACAGAGAAATATAGTTTCTTCATCATCAAAAGGGGAGATGTCAACGGAGACGCTCAACTTTATAATATTGATGCATTTCAGCCTTTCCGTTCACCATCAGCTGACCCAACGGTAAAGATTGTTGAAAAAACGGGGCCAGAATTACGGACAACACAGGCTATATTAGCTAATGAACGCTACGAAGTAAAAATTTCTGCACTTTCATCAACACATAGCATCTGTGCGTATCAAGTAGGGTTGAAATTTGATACTGAAAATCTAAGGTTTGAAAAGACAAAAAAAACTAAGGAAAGTTTACTTAAACAAAGCGAAGATGATTTTACGACGAATCCAGAACTTTTAGAAAAGGGAGATTTCCGAAGTTCTTGGACTATTGACTATGCTGTTGATAAAACTGGATTCGCAATCAATCGAGAAGTAGAGCTCTTTTCGTTTAACATTAAAGCGAAAAAAGAGTTGGCGAAAATAAGTGAAGCTGTTTTATTGGACCAAACGAATATTGAAACATTGTTCTTCAACTACGATGTAAAGCCGATTAAAGATGTAAAACTCTTTATTTCCATACGTCAGCTCCGCCCTGACGAAGAGTAACTCATTGTGGTGAATACTTGAACATGCAGCTACGTTTTTTCCTCAGCTTACTTTTGGTGGCTTTTAGCACCCTGTTGTTGTATGCCCAGCATACCCCTCACAGCGATGCTCAATCCAGCCCAATCCTCAACCTGATCGGAGAAGACAGCTTCGCGCTCAAGCTAAAAGCACTCAATTTATTTGATGCCAAACAATTCAAATCCGATACGCTCGTGCAGAAAATCAATCGCTGGCTAGATGATCACAAGGAAGACTGGGTGTCCAAAGCGCAGACTAGTCTGGGCTTGAGCAACTATTTCTTCTCCAATGCTACCCCGGAAGATAGCCTGATCGCTACTGGCCAATTATTTACTGGCATCGATCTCAGTACTGGTTTGAATTTTTTTGGAATTCCGATTCAAGCCCTGGGCAATGCTACCTTGCGCAATGGACAACTGGATCCCCAATTCTCGGATTTTGCCCTGCAATTTGACCAGAACGCTTTTTTGAAAAACCTCAAACAACGCCATCTCCCCAAACTGTCCTGGAACAGTTTGCAAAACAGCAATCCTCAAGGTTTTTTGGAGGACACCGAGAAAAAAGCGCTGCTGCAAGAATTGCGCTATACTTTTTACAAAAAAGTGATGGACAATCCCGCTTTTCGCCGCGCCAAGGATAGTCTTTTTCAGCGATTGGATACGCTAAACCAAAAAATTAAGCAAGACAGTAGCATCCTGCTTACCCACGCAGCAGAAGTCAATGCCTTGCGCGCTCAATACCAGGAAAAGCTCGATGTATTACTCAAGGTTGAGCGCAAATTCCTCGAGGTTTGGGACTACAAAAGCCAATACCGGGATTCCATTTTGCAGCAGGCCAAAACCAAACTGCAAGCCCAACGGGAACGACTCGAGGATTGGGCCAATCCCCAACGCTGGCAAACGGATAGCCTTTTTTCCAGACTTACCCTTGCAGAAAAAGCTTTTGTTGCACTCGAAGACTTCTCCTTGGGGCAGTTCAGCATCCAGGGTTCGGATTTCACCCTTTTCCAGATGCCCCTCCAGGGTGGACAACTAAAACTCAGTACCAAACACTGGTTTGCCCAAGTGGCCAGCGGCCGCCAACGGCTGCAATTTGGTTTTGCACCCTCTTATGGCCGCTTGTTGTTCAATCCTGCGGGCAAAAAATACTTCAATTATGTGGCGATTGGTTCGGGCAACAAGGAAAAAACCTTCCTCCAGCTGGCCTTGTGTGAAGCCAGCGAACGCAATCGCCCCAACGATTCTATTCCTATTCTCAATAAACAGAACCTGGTTTGGGAAATGACTGGCCAGCTCAGCTTGAGCCAACACTGGGCCTTGTCTTTTACCACTGCACTGGCTGATTTAGCGCTCGGCAGCAATGAAGGTTTTGCCAACAATACTACTGGCCTTTCTGCCGCAAAATCGGCCTCCAAATTTCAGTTGGTTTACCAAAGCCCTCAATCCAATAGCCGGATAGCCCTGGGTTACTTCTACACGGGCGCCGAATTTATCACCCTCGGTAATCCTTTTTTGCGCAGCAATTGGAAAGGTTTGAGCATCGAGGGCAACACTGCCTTGTTCAATCAACGCCTGCAAATCAAAGGCAATGCTAAATTGGGCAGCGTGCAGGATACCAACGCCGCGAATGGGAAAAGCAATGAACTCCAGTTTTTTGGCCAAATCCATTGGCGAATGAGCCCCAAAAGCCAACTGGTATTCCAAATGTTGCCCAACCGCTTTGTGCAGTCTGGGTACGCGCAGGAAAAAATCGAAGGCAGCCAGACTCTTTACCAATTGCAGTGGCACCGCCAGGGTACCCTCGGAAAATCCAGTCGGCAGTGGTTGAGCAGCATTGGGTTGTCCAATTACCAATTCAACTATCAACTGATTGATTCCGTCAATACGCGCGCTTCCATTTATGGGACCATCCAACAGTCTTTGGTCTTGAGCTCGAAAAACACGTTGACAGCTAGTTTTAGTACCTCAACGCAAAGCATCAACCAACTGGATGACTGGTTGACCCAACTGGATTTTAACCGACTGGGTAAAAAACTTGGCTTGAAACTCGGCCTCCAGGCCTTGCGCCAGCACTGGTACCAATCCAGCAAATGGGGCATCAACCTGGGTGTGAAATTACCCGCAAACCCTAAATACAACCTGAGCATGAACCTGATTTACCGACGCCCTTTTAAAGGCAATGAACCGGAGCAAATCATCGGAAACTGTAGTTTTTCAACCTTTTTTTAACCCAGCAAAATATGAAACAGCATATACCAATGTCTTTTCTGATGAAAAAAATGAGCTTGCTCCTGGTAGCCTTGCTCTTTACGTTGATGGGCTACAGTCAGGTGATGATTGTCTCCAACACGGTGGGCTTGCGCGAGCAATTTATGGTGGACAACCTCTATCAAATCAGTGTGGTCAACACCAGCACGAAGGCAATCAGTGGCCGTATCCGTGGTGTAATCCTGGATGGTAGCCAGCGGGAAGTGGCTGAGGTTTACTCTGGCCCACTCAACATTGAAGCGGGTGCTTCGCTTTCAGGTAAACAAATTCCCTGGCAAGGGGTGCCCCGTTTTGGGCGCTTGCTCGCCAGCCAACAGTTGCGCGAGACGGGGCAATTGACGCCCGGCAACTACACCGTTTGTTACCAGGTGCTCAATACTCAGGGCACTATCCTGGCCAACAACTGCCTGGAACAAAGGGTGCGCCCCAGTGGGCCTCCCGAACTGCTCTACCCTGCTAATGGGGAGCAAGTCGAAATCCCCAATCCTCCCCTGACCTGGCGCGGGCCACTACCTATGCCCCTGGGTGCCGACATTGATTATCGCATCAAATTGGTGGAAATACGCCCTGGACAAAAACCGGAAAGAGCCGTTGTCAGCAATGCACCGCTCCTCGAACAGACGCTAAACACCATCAGCAACCTCAGCTATCCACTCGATGCGCCTCCCCTGGAAGAAGGCAAAACTTATGCCTGGCAAGTACAAGCTTATGCCAATCAATTTGAATTGGGCAAAACTTCGGTTTGGCAGTTTACTTACAAAGTGCCAAAAGACCTTACCGCCGCCAAAGCCCTGGGCATCAACGATACCTATCGCTTTGCCCGCCCCAACCTCAATGGGCAGTTTTACAAGTCCAATGCAGGCTTCATTCGCTTTGCTTACGACAACCGTTCAGGCCTGGCACAATTGCCCTACGAACTGGTGGCTTTTCATGGCACTGGAAAAACAACCTACACTGTGCCCAGCGTGAGCTTGAGTGCAGGCCTGAACCTGATCGACCTCAACATCAGTGCCCTATTCACTACGGCCCAAAAACTGGTGTTGACCATCAAGGAACCCAATGGACACCGACAATACCTCGAAATCGACTATCAACCCTGAGACCATGATGAAGCAACCAAAGACTTATTCCTGGCTTGCCCTGCCGCTATTACTGCTCAGCAATTGCCAGCAACCAACTGCCCGGGAGCAATACTTGCACTACCTGCAAGACCCTTCTCACGGCCTGCGCCAACAACACCGTGGGCAATGGTTCACTTACCGCATGCAGGTACTCACCCCTGAGTCGCAAGCCCTCATGGCCACCCCTGCTGTAGACGAAAACCCTTCTCGCCTGGCGGCATTGCTGCCGCAGTATGAGCAGAGTCAATCCTTTTTGCTGGCCCTGGAGCCTCTTGCGCCGGGGAAAAGTATTGAAGAGGTACTCAAAGAGCGAATGGGGGAGGAGCGGGGTACTTTGCTCCATCAAAACCTCCAATACGGACTGGAACCTTACTTCAAGCTCATTCAAGGACTGGACACCCTGCCCTGTACCCTGTACCAGGCACAGGCGCCCTTCTTCAAAGGTGATGCCTTGCAAATGAACCTGGTTTTTCCCAAAATCAGGCCCAATGAAGATTGCCAGCTCTATTGTGCCATCCCCGAATTCCCGGAAGCCTTTCCAAGCTTCAGCATTCGCCAAACCGATTTACGCAACATCCCCAACCTAAAACGATAAGCCATGTTCCTCCAACGCATCAACAAAAAAATTGCCATCGTCTTTGCGCTTTTGATTTTACATCAAGCCATCTTCCCCAATGTTGCCTTCGCGCTTACGGGGGGACCTTCGCAGCCCGAAGTGGAAAGTTTCAAACCCATCGGTGCCACCGATATGGTGGATTTGTTCACCGGTGATTTCAGTTACAACATTCCCCTCCTGGATATCGATGGCTATCCCATCAACATTTCCTATCAATCCAATCCCGGTATGGATGAAGAAGCCAGTTGGGTAGGCCTGGGCTGGACCCTCAACCCGGGCGTGATGAACCGGGATGTGCGTGGCCTCCCGGACGATTTCAAGGGAGATACCATGAATCGACAGTTCAATACCAAACCAAATACTACAATTGGTGTGAGTGGTGGCCCCAAGGCAGAAACTTTTGGCATGTTCAAGCTCAGACCAAGTATCGGCTATTTTTATAACACCTACCAAGGTTTTGGGCAAGAATCAACAGTAAATATTTCATTCCAGGCAGGGGATAAAGACAAAGGTTTTCAACTTGGCGCCAGCTTCAATAACAATTCTCAATCTGGCTTGGATGTCGATTTAAGTTTTAATAAAGGAAGATTTAACTTATCATCTGGAATAAATAGCCGGACTGGCCTAAAGGATTTAACCTGGAACTTTAAATCGAACAAAGAGAAATTCTACCATACCATTGGAGGTGCAATTTCTTTTGCTCAAAGGACTTACCTGCCTATAGCTGAATTACCTTTTACCAATCGAAGTTTTACTTACAACGCAAGTTTTGGTGGGGAAGCACCTAGCGTTTTTGTTTCAAACAACATTTCAGGGTATATCAGCATTCAAAGTCTTGCTTACAAAATGAGAAGAGACCGCTGTTTTGGTTACCTCTACCTTGGAGAGGGGAGAGATAGTAGCAAGACTGAACCTAATGCCTTGATGGATTACAATCAGGAAAAAGCTCGGCCATACCGCAAAGATATTCCTCATATTCCGATACCAATTGGAACTTATGATTTGTATACCGCTTCTGGCCAAGGTGTGAGCGGGCAGTTCAGGGCAGTTCGCAATGATGTAGGTAATTTCGGTGGGCAAAAACGTAAGAACACTAGTGGTAGTGTTTCAGTTGGCAATGACATTGGTTATGGCAAGGATTTCAAGGGCGGCCTTAATCTAAAGGTAACCAGTGTAAATGGAAGAGGACAAGAATGGCGAAAGTTGAATAGAGCCAGGTTAAGAACACCTTATACTAACTCTAGTAGAGCTTATGAAGCTGTTTTTTTTAAAAACACTGGAGAAAATGTTCCAACTGAAACTTCATTTTACAACAATGTAGGAGCAGATCAAACAGTCAAAGTTGGATTGCAACCCGCAGGATCAGAAGTATTGGCAACCTCACGCTATGATAAAGAAAAAAATAAACAAGCACAGGGTAATATTTCTATGCCATTTATGCTTAAGCGGAGTGGTCGGGAGAAAAGAAATCAAGTATTTAGTTACCTTACTGCTAAAGAAGCTGCTGCCGTAGGCTTAGATAAACAGATTTTTACCCATAATGTAAATGTACTTACCTATCCTACATTCATTAATGGAACAAATGGTTCAGTTATCAATCGAACAGGAGGAACCCACTACCAAGACCACCACATTTCAGAGATTTCTGTCACCAAAGAAGATGGAAGCAGATATGTTTATGGTATTCCTGCTTATAATAAAGTTCATCGGGAAGTAACATTTAGTGTTAATAAACCCCAACCAATGCCTACACCATCTGACCCAGATTTTGGATTGGTCTCATATGATCCCAATGCATCAAATCCTGAAAACACCACCAAGAATGACAAAGGACGTGATAATTATTTTGACAAACAACAACTCGCTCCCTATGCTTATGCTCATTTATTAACGGGGGTTTTATCAGCAGATTATATGGATCGCACTGGCGATGGGATCACTGAGGATGATCCTGGAAATGCCGTCAAAATCAATTATACCAAAACAAGGGATAATTTCCCATGGCGTATTCCTGTGCAGGCTGATAAGGCCAAGTACATTGAAGGCCGCAAAACCGATCTTTCAGATGATAAAGGGACCTATCTCTATGGGGAAAAAGAATTGTGGTATGTACATAGCATTGAATCTCGAAATATGGTTGCCCAATTTCATACAAGCTTCCGTGATGATGCCAGAGGAGTAACCAAAGTAACAGAAAATGGAGGGATAGGCCTTAGTACTGATAAAACCAGAAAACTTGATAGCATTCGATTGTTCTTGAAGTCAGACTTAAGGCACAATGCTGGTAATGCCATCCCAATTAAAACAGTTGTATTTACTTATTACCCTCTGGATCCCCTTTGTAACAATGTCCCTAATCACACCTTCGCTCCAAGAGGCAAACTTGCGCTTCAGTATATAATCTTTAAATATCAAAAAAGTGGGAAAGGAAAGTTAAACCCTTATGAGTTTACTTATTCGACAATTAACCCGGATTATAATATAAGCCATTATGATCGTTGGGGAAGCTATCAAAAAAACCCAAGCACCTACCCCAATAACCTTGATTTTCCGTATACCATACAAGATCCTACTTTACTAAGTCCTAGTGCATGGAGTTTATCCCAAATTAAATTGCCTTCAGGCGCAGCCATCAATGTAGAGTATGAGCCCGATGATTATGCATACGTGCAAGACAAAAGAGCCCATAAAATGTGTTTCATTCAAGGCTTTGCACGAGATAGTACAGGAGGACCTGGTAACTTATCAGTTCCCAATAAGTACCTCTACCTGAAAATAGGTACCGGCCATGTCATTTACGATTATGTAGTGGTCAAAACAGATCAAATCAACATTAGTGCTTTTTCTGATGCTCAGATTAAAAAGCAATTCATTGATAGTTTGAAAAACATCTACTTTGATGCAAGTGTCCATTTAAAAGGGACTAGTACTCGTGAGCGCATCAAGGGTTATATGGAATTGGATAAGACTCGCCTACCCAAAAAACTAAATAACGGTTTAGCCTTAGCTATTCCAATTAAAAAAGTAACCGCGAACAAAAAAGAAACTCATCCGATCAGCTTGGCTGCGCTACAAACCATGCGTTTGGAGTTGCCAGATCTAACTTATGGCCCGGGGATCGTCTTGAATAGCAATGCTTCTAAAGCAGACATGACTAAGGCTGTTCGTCAGTTGATTACCAGGCATCGAGGTTTTGATCTGAAAAATTTATTAACTGGATTTGAACGAACAGCGATGAATAAGCCCTGGGCTGGCGTTGCAGATATTGGGGAAACTACTGTAGATAGATCTTGGGTTAGGCTACCTGATCCTGATTACATCAAATACGGTGGGGGCTCAAGAGTAAAAAAAGTAACCATCAATGATCAATGGAACATTGCACAAGGGGGAGGCGCTAGCACCTATGGACAAGAGTACAGCTATAGAATGACGGAGTCCGGAATAAGTACGCCGATAAGCTCAGGAGTGGCCGCTTATGAACCAACCCTTGGGGGTGAAGAAAATTCATTGCGGGAGCCACTACCTTACAAAGACAAAGTCAAGCTGGCACCAAGCAACTTTTATTACACCGAAACGCCATTAGGAGAATCTCTCTATCCTTCCCCCGTAGTAGGTTATCGGCAAGTTACAGTCAAAAACTTGACAAACCCTAATGTAACCCGGACTGCCACTGGTTCAAGTGTCGTCAAATTTTATACAGCTAAAGAGTTTCCTGTCTTAACTGATTTTACCAACACCCAACCCTACACGATCAAAATGGGTGCATTAAGTCGATTTTTCCGATTGAATTCTGTCGACTATGTAACCATATCCCAAGGCTTCACAGTTGAAGTGAACGACATGCATGGAAAGATGAGAGAGGAAGCCATTTACAATGAATCAGGGGCGCTCATTCGATCTACCCGTTATGAATACAAAGTAGACGATCCCAATGCTGAGCGTCTTCACCTCAACAATAGTGTTAGTGTAGTAAACCCTAATGGAAGTATTTCAACCTCCACAATGGGTTTGGATTTCGACGTTTGGCAGGATATGCAAGAAGACGCCAACGAAACAATTGGGGTAGGGGTTGAATTCAATGTTGATGCAAGTTTTCCTTTTATTATTCCAATTGGAATCCCTGCCCTCCAGCGAGAATATACCCGATTACGTACCGCAGCCACAACCAAATTTATCAAGCGATTTGGAGTTTTGGACAAGGTGATTGTCAATGAGAATGGTTCCACTGCAACTACCCGCAATGTACTTTTTGACAGTGAAACGGGTAACGTGCTACTTAACGAAACCCAAAACGAATTCAATGACAATGTTTATGCCTTTAATTATCCTGCTCATTGGGCATATCCAGGCATGGGGCAAGCTTACAAAAACATTAGTGCTTTTGTAACAGGAGCGAAGATAGACAATGGGGTGCTTAGCAGCGTGACCAACTCTGCAGAAATATTTTCAGAAGGAGATGAAATTATTATTCAAAAAGAGAATAGTACAGTCCCTGAACCAGGTCGATATTTCATTTTGTATTGCCAAGAGAGTATTGAAGTAGTAAACACTCTCGGTGTCCACGCCGATTTTAATACAGACCCTTTAACGATAAAGGTTATCCGTTCTGGAAGACGCAATCAACCTAGTGCCAGTATAGGATCGATTGAAAGTTTGGTCAATCCAGCCTTAAGTTCTCCACTTACCTTTAACAGTTCATCAAAGGTTACTGCCGCCACCGCAGCAATGTTTAAAGATGAATGGACAATGTTTTGCGAGCGCCACCCTACGAATGTTGGGTTTTACAATAGTGTTAACCCGATCAATCCTTTTGCAAATGGCAGGAAAGGTAACTGGCGCTCAAACAAAAGTAAAGTGTTCTTTACAGATAGGAACCAAACAGTGGCTACAAGTTCTATCAATCGAAGCAGTGGAACAGTGGCTAGTTTTACACCATTCTGGTCTTACAATTCGACTAGTCAATTGTGGACTCCGTTACCTGATGGTTTACCCTGGGCAACGACCAAAGAAGTTACCATGGTTGATTTTCGCGGTAATCCTTTAGAATCAAAGTCACCCAATGACATTTATTCTTCCTCTCAACTAGGGTATAATCATACCAAAGTAACGGCTTATGCAGATAATGCAAGGTATCAGGAAATGGCTTATGAAGGGTTTGAAGATTATAACTTTCAAAATACCAATTCAAGTTATGGTACTATTCCGAAACCTGATCAAGGAGTACTTAAGAAGCTTCTGTTTGGGTTCAATACGACTACTTCTTTGTACCAAAATATTACTTTAGATTCTTTGGCAGCACATACAGGTAAATATTCTATTAAAATATCGGCAGGAGGTTCTAGTACAGCCAGGATCATACAAAAAGCAACTGTGTGTGATGGGCCTAACCCTCCGGCTGATTGTCCATATAGGAAGTTCAGTTGCCTCAATTGTGTGCCTCAAACGGAGTTCGGAACAACAACAAACACCAAGTTTCTCATCTCCGCCTGGGTGGCAACGGGTAGTACTTTACTTAATGGAGGGGTCATCCCACTGAATACAATTGGTATAGAGGTAGTAATTGGCGGCACACCACAAACACTTTACCCATCAGGCCCCGTTATAGATGGTTGGCAACGCGTTGAAAAGGAAATCACTGTTCCAACTGGACAAAATGTTTTCATTAATCTAAAAAACCCTTCAGCTACAACGGCTTATTTTGACGATTTCCGTTTTCATCCCAACCTTACAAATATGAAATCTTATGTGTACGACAACTATACCTTGCGCCTGGTTGCAGAGTTAGATGAGAATAACTATGCCATGTTCTACGAGTATGACGATGAAGGTCGATTGATAAGAGTGAAAAAGGAGACTGAAAAAGGGGTGATGACTGTAAAGGAAGCCCGCTCAAATCTAAAACCTAATTGACCATGAATAGGAGAACTTTAAAATTCCCAATCCTGTGCTTGTTGTTATTTTGCTCAGCCAATTTAACATGGGCACAACATGGTGCAGAGGAATTGCAAAAAATTGTGGCGTTTTATCGCCAACCGGGTCGGAACATTTCCTATCGAGTACATTATACCTACTTCGAAAACCAGCAGTCCAAACCTGTTGATACCATGAGTATACACCTGACCCAAAATGGGTTGGACTATCATATGAAAGGGTTGGACTTTGAATGGTTAAAAATTGGCAGCGAATTACTATGGATAGACCATAGTATAGAGGAAATGGTGCTGCTCAATGCTAAATCAGCCTTGCCTGCAACCCAAGAAAAAATCATCGGGCCCGAGCAGGTTGCTCAATTGGTTCAGGAGCAAGGACTCAGAATCCAGGCTTTCAGAATGCCCAAAAATCAGGCTGGCTTGCGGATCGTCGATCCCATTGATGAAAACTTCAAACTGGATCTAATTTATGATCCGAATAGCCATTGTTTACTCAGGTTGACTTTAGAACAGGCTGATATGGCAGAAGAAGGTGAAGCAAGCGAAACTTTCACTAAAATTAGTGCAGTGTATAGCCAGTATCAAATCCAAAAAGGGGCTTTCTACAAGTCATTAAAGCAGTATGTGATCCGCACTAAGAGGGGAGTAATTCCGAGCAAAACCTATTCTAATTACCGAGTACAAACCCTTTAAATTGATGCCATGAAAAGGATAAACCACCAACCGATCTATTATATACTTTTAATGCTATTGTGGGCTACATTAATGGACGCCCAAGAGCGATTTGTCAATGCACTAACTGGTGCTCAAATCATCAACAATGCAGTTTTCACAGTTAGTGATGACAAGTTTTCTCAATTGCCGATTGCAGGGAGCAATATGGCTTCATTTGAAAGTCGGGTCATTCTGGAAATTGATGAGGATGCCTTGGTTTCGAAAGTAGATTGCAATGTATCGGTTACCTTGAGTGTAAAAGCTTGGACCAGCACAACAGTTTTTACAACAATTCCAATTACGTTAACCCTTAATTTTTTGAGCAATGTGTCCGGTAGCACTCCCCATCGAGCCTTTAAAATACTCAGCCCTGTACCACCAACTTACCCTGACCCATTTCATAAACTAGAAATCACCATCACTGGTGTTACTTATGTTGGTACTGCACTTCCTCCTCTAAAATTGATTGGAGAAATCATCCTGAATCGAAAGTATGCTTTTGCTACTGGTACAGCTCCTGTACCAAACAACGTCACACCTACCAGTACCGCCGCCAATTTTACATGGCCAAGCACCTCTGGAGCAGAAGAATATGATCTTGAATGGACTTTTTTTGATGCTCAGAGCACTTTAGCCAAAAGTAAATTAGCATTGGGTATTTCTCTCACTCAAGCTGAAGTGAGTCAAATTTTTCGCTACAATTCAACTCGCGTTAGTACAGCTAATTTACAATATACGCTACCTTTAACTTATCCTGCTGGCTATATTTTATATCGCTTAAGAGCCGCTCGTATCAATATTAGTGGATTGAGAGAGTATACAGATTGGTCAACTTATAAATCTTTCGCCATCACTACTCATGAGCCTTTGCTCAATTGGCAAGCTCAATCGACTTTTGCTGAAGAGGGTAAAATGACTCCTACAGTTCACTATTTTGACAATACGCTACGCGAACGTCAAACCGTGACCCTTTCTAACTCAATTGGCATGACTCTGGCTAGTGCCACTGCTTATGATCACCAAGGACGCCCAGCGTTTAGCACTCTAACTGCCCCCACTTTCCAAACCTTTTTGAAATTCGACCCCCTGCTAGCGGCCAACATTGCAGGTACCGCTCCTTATGGCAAAGCTGAATTTGACATCAACTCTTGTTCCTATGCCCCACCTGCGATGAGTAGTACTTTTGGCATAGGCAAATACTATTCTCCCAACAATCCCAATTACCTTACGGGTGAAAATGCCTTTATCCCAGATGCGAAGGGCTTTGCCTACTCACTAACTGAATACACCCCTGATCAAACTGGCCGCATCCGTCGGGAAAGTGCTCCTGGTGAGATGTTCCGTTTGTCGGGTGGAAAGGAAACCCAGTACTTCTACGGCAAACCTACTCAGGATGAATTGGATCGCCTGTTTGGCAATGATGCAGGCGATGCCACCCATTATCAAAAAAACCTGGTCATTGACCCCAATGCCCAAGCTAGCATAAGTTACATTGATATGCATGGGCGGACTGTAGCAACCGCTTTAGCTGGCTCTTCACCAAGCAATGTTAACTACCTGTCGGATAGCCAAAGTCCACTCAGTAATTTTAAATGGGAATTACTCAATAATTTGAAAGATGAGTATTCATTGACTTCTAATTTTAACCTCCTGGTTCCTTCAGGTGCCAACTACAACTTTAGCTACCTCCTTACTACGCCAATACTCAACAATCTTTCTTGTTCACCTACTGCTTGTTATGACTGTGCCTATGATTTAAACATCAAAGTTATCCCTAGTTGTGGTGGTACACCGATTGTAAACTATACCAAAACCAACTACCAGGGCCAAAGTTTTGACAATGATGTTTGTAGTCCTGCTTTTTACAACTTTAATGAGAGCATTCCTAATGTTAGTTTAACCGCTGGGGAGTACACAATTATCAAGACGCTCTCTCTCAATCAAGATGCCCTCAATACCTATGCGGACCGTTTTATAAAGCTAAATGGTTGCGCACCAACATTAGCCAACCTGCAATCCCAACTGAGGGCAGTTGCTTACACTACGGGCTGCCTGCAAGATTGCAGCAACTGCCTCAGTACTTTAGATGCCAATTACAACAATGGCAATGGCATCTATTCACAAGCTGAATACATTGAATTGCGCAAAGAATGTTTTGAACGTTGTGGCAATTCATTGAGTACTTGTGATGCCATCAAACTGATGTTAGAAGGGGATATGATTCCAGGGGGAGGCCAGTACGCACAATTTACATATGATGCGATTGGCAACAAAATCAATAGTTCAGATCCCACTTCCATTTTCTACTTCAATACCTCAACCAGCAAATACTACTATCAGGAACTTAGCATCGGTGACAACTACTTGGATGAGAAAAATCAGATTGATTTTATTGTAATTGAGGGGGTCAGTAAATCCCCTAAAGACCTTACTCCCCTCCAGTTTATCGAATATTGGAAGCCATCTTGGGCAGCGCCTTTGGCCAAAAAATACCACCCAGAATATTGTTACCTCAACTGGTGTAACAACCAAACGAATTCTAATCGTTACGAAGCGAAACTATTGGCATCAGAAACCTATCAGATGGCGATTGACAGCGGCTTTATGGCCAGTGGGGTACCTAATTTTTTCAGCACCGACCCTTTCTTTGCTACAAGTGAAGGTATGAGCTGCTTAACTGACCTGCAAAATCGTTGGAACGATATGGATCCTACTATTGCTGGAAATCAATCCGTAGCTACTTTTGTTAACAACCAGATTTTTGGGGTAAACTGTGGTTCCATGGGCCCCGGTTCTGCAGTAGCAGATAATGATGCCGCCTGGAGAATGCTTCGTGCCATCTACCTCAGTTTGGTGGGGCAATGCAAAAGCCAGAAACGCAGTGCTAACGCTACTTGTGATAACAATGTCATCAATTGTATTGGCAATGCTGCTTGCGCAGGTGGACCATACAATGCCTATGCAGGAAAAGAGCGAAGGGTGCTCAACGAAGACTACAGAACTCAAGTAGGAAACCAAAGCTATTTTACAACGCAAGAAGCCAACCAGGTGCAAAGCCTTAAAACGGAATGTGAAAGTTTCTGTGATGAGAGTGCTGAAATCTGGTTTGAAAAACTATCTGAAGCTTGTTCAGCCATTGCTGCGTTGTCTCAACTTAACAAAGACCAACTCAAACTTCGTTTAGCTGCGGTTTGTAAATCATCTTGTGATGCTACTCATCCTTATGGCGCTACTACAACGCCTCCTGGAGTTACCACAGCATATGGCGATGCCAGCATTGAAGGAATTGTGACTGCTTACATCGGTACCACAGCCCCTAATGGTCAAAAAGTATGTTCTTCTTGCCATGCGAATATCATTAATTTCCCTGGTGCTTACAATGCTCCAGTGTATTTTTCTGCTCGCACCCTTGAATCTCGGGCGAATACATGCGCTTGTGAAAATTACAAGGTACTTAAAGATTGTTACACAACTACCCCGGGTGGATATGCTACATTTGCAGATTACCTCAAGCAATTTTCTTCTGTGCCACTAAGTGCAGCCGATATGGCAATGCTTGAAACAGCTTGCACTACATCTGCGCGGAATTTGGTAAACCCAATAACCCTACCACCATACCTTGAGTGCCGTGTTTGCAAGACCTGCGACGAAGTCAATACTCAAGTCTCAGTATTCAATACCAATTTTTGTACCCTGGCTCAAGAACCCGACAATTATTATACTTATCTATCCCGTTTCCTCAATGAGAAACTCGGGTTGAATCGTAGTGCAGAAGATTACAAAAACTTTTTAGATCAGTGTGCGACTCCACCCCCCCCTACAGGATGCCGCATTTTAATGCTTTGCCCAGAAGAAGTCAACCCAACAGTTGATGTTAGTGGTAATTGTAGTCAAATTTTATTGGCTCAAGCTGATGTGCAAGCTGAGATTGCTTATGCAGAATTGGTGAGGGCTGCTCGTGCAAATTTTGTCACGCAGTATTTGAGCAAATGCCTTACTGGATTGAATGAGCAATTTTATACTACTGGACCTTTATTGGAATATCAATATACTTTGTATTACTATGATCAGTCCAATTTGTTGACCCAAACCATTCCTCCAGCTGGGGTGGTTCCGATTAATTTGGATGCCAACGGGCCTAATGCACAACCCAATCGGAACAATATTCGCGCCAATCGAAGCAACCCAAGTGGACCAATAGCGCCTACCTATCCGGCCCATACTTTGCCCACTCGTTATGCCTACAATGCTTTGGGTGAAGTAGTTAAACAAATTTCACCTGATCGCCTTGAAAACCTATTTTATTATGATGAATTTGGGCGATTGGTTGTTTCACAAGATGGTCGCCAGCGGCCAAGTAATAAATACAGTTATACCTTGTATGATGTTTTGGGAAGGGTATACCAAACGGGGGAAGGGTCAAGCGCAAGTGCTCCCTCTTCTACTATCATGACTACTAATACTGCCAACACTTGGATTAGTACCTTGAGCAGTCGTGTCCATGTTACTCGCACCTATTATGATATTGCTACAGTTAGTTTACCGGGTTCTTTCCCTCGCGAAAACCTGCGTAGTCGGATTTCCGCCACCACCATCGTGGCCTCTTATAACTCAAATGACAATGTTTTTGACTACGCCACGCATTACAGTTATGACCTTACTGGAGATATTGCCACAGTGATCCAAGACATTCCAGAGCTTAATGCCAATGGTCATCGGTATAAGCGCATCGATTACGATTATGACCAACTTACTGGCAAGATGAACGCGGTGTTTTACCAAAAAGGGCAAGCTGATCAGTTCAGCTACCGCTACTTTTATGATCTGGACAACCGCTTGTCTCAGGTCATGTCCAGTTTTACCGATACAGAACCTGTTGGGGCGCTTTGGGATCGAGAGGCCAGCTACAAATACTACCTGCACGGCCCTCTGGCGCGTACCGAAATTGGCCATTACCGTGTGCAGGGTATGGACTATGCCTATACCCTCCAAGGTTTGCTTAAAGGGCTCAACGCCTCATTTCTTAATAGCGCCAAAGATATGGGCCGGGATGCCAACAACGTAGTGGGCAATTCCAATCGTTACACTGCTGCGGATGCATTTGCTTATACGATTGGTTTTTACAACAATACCAACATCCAAAGCAGCAGTACCAACATCAACGACTATGACCCCATTGGTGGTACCACCAATCGCTTTGAGGTCAATTATACTAGCAGTGGTACCCCAGTACCTTTTCACACCGATGGCCTCTCACAATATACAGCTAATATCCGCTTCATTGCTCAGGAGAACAAAGGCATCAACATAGGAGCTAATATTCAAACTTATCGCTATGACCAGCTCATGCGCCTCAACTTGATGAACACCTACTTGCCCGATGCCACAGCCATCAGCAACTGGAACATTACCACAACTACGGGGCAGGCGCCACTACAGAGCAACTACAAGGAAGGCACCATCACCTACGACCGCAATGGCAACATTATGACCTACCAGCGCTGGGGCTCTAGTGCCTCGGTGCAGGACAACCTCAGTTACATCTACTATCCTGGCACCAACAAACTTCGGCAAGTAATAGATGCTAGCTCCTCCAATACTACAGGCGAAGTAAAAAGCCAAACGGATGCAAACAATTATACTTACGACGGTGCGGGTAACCTCACGGGCGATGCCCAAAGCTTCATCAGCGCCGGGGGTATTACCTGGAATCCTTACGGCAAAATTCTGCAAGTGGATGTTTTAGGTGGCCTTAGCCAAAACTTCTTTGCCTACGATGCCATGCAAAACCGTCTCAAAAAACGCAAAGTGGCATCCGGCAGCGACATCAGCACCTACTATATCCGCGATGCCCAAGGCAATGTACTGGCGGTGTACGAAAAAAACGGTAGTACCATCACCTGGAAAGAGCAACACCTATACGGTTCAAATCGTCTGGGTACTGTACAGCCAGCAGTAGCCTGGACAACTACACCAGGTACGGCTCCTTATTTTCGGGGTACTCAAATACTCAACTACGGTTGGAAGCGTTATGAAGTAAACGACCATCTTGGGAATGTCCGCGCACTTATCAATGACCGTAAAACGTATAGCGGAGCTACTTTCACAGCTACGGTATTGGATGCTACAGATTATTTCCCCTTTGGCTCGGAGATGCGTAGCATCATAGTTAACAACCCTAATAAATACCGCTACGGCTTCAATGGCAAGGAATTGGATAAAAATGGTGAGTTTGGAAGTTTGAATCACTATGATTATGGGTTCAGGATTTATAATCCGGGAATTGGGCGGTTCCTGAGTGTTGATCCGCTAGCAGCTGAATATCCTTGGTACACACCTTATCAGTTTGCGGGAAATGGGCCAATTGCCAATATAGATAAAGATGGCAAAGAACCAATTAGTTACATGGAGAATATGAATGTAGGAAAGCCTTATCTCAATCCAAACTTCGGCAATTATGAGTGGATGGACGTTACTGACCCTCAACTCAACCAAACCATGACCATTAGACGTAACCTCAATAGTGAAGAATGGTATGTTTGGAAAAAAGCAGGGGACAACAACATTACAGGTGGCGCTATATTTGACCCTAATGAATACCACGATACGAAACAGTGGTCAGGTATTTGGCAACGCTATAAAACGCCCGAGCAAATTCGATATGAAGGAGATATTCAAACCGCAGAAAATTTTGGTAAAGCCATGGTTTACACAGTTGTTGCGACAGCCGGGTTAGTTTACGTTGTTGCGGCAGCTCCATTAGCGACTGCAGGAGCTCAAGCCGCTGTACCGCATATTTTGAGAGGAGCGCAATGGGCTGGAAAGGCGATATCCAGTGAATGGTCGTTGTTAAAAAGTGGTGTAAGTGCTAGTATAAGTGCAGGTGCTTCTTCTGGAGGAAACTTTCTCTTAAATAAATTTAATTGGGCAAGTGCTATTGGTGATGGAGCAGCTCAAGTCGTTACTTCTGGTGGAGACTGGAGAGAATTTAATCTAATTAGTGTAGCAGGGGAAGGATTAGCAAAGGGGAAACTTTCATTCTTAGGTGCTTCTTTAGTTGGGAATACTTTTTCTTTGAATCCTTTCCGTGAATTTGAATTTTTAGGTGGTTCAGAAAATTATTCTAATCCAGGGGACCAATTTCTACATTGGTCACGAAATGTAATCATTGGTGCGGCAGGAAATAAGATGGGAGAAATAGGCGAACCTTTCACTAAGGGGCTTACAAATCCAAACGACGCCTTTCTCAAAAAGGCTCTAGAAACTGGGTACAATTTTATGGGTGATGGTTATGGTGGAGCGATACAAAACGCAGCAGACAAAAATCACCCAATTAAAAAGGAATAATAACATCAACTATGGAACAATCTTTAACTGAAGGACTTTTATTTGGTGTGATGGGTACTGCGTTGACTCTTTTTATTTATTACGATAATAGAAAGTTCAATTTGTCAATTGGTGCAAAATTTGGTTATTCTATTTTTTTATTGTTTTTTGTTTGGACAATAATAAGAAATCTCTTATTGTTATACAGCTACGATTTAGCTCAAGGTACAACTACAGGCACTTACAACCCCATTAAACAAACTAGTACTAGAGTTCGATTTGAGTACTACTATAATGGTAAATTATACCACTCGAGTGTTAAAAACAAGAAGGGAATTATTGTAAAGGGCGGTAAGTACTACATAAGAGTAGTGAGTTTCTTCCCATCTATGAGCGAGATAGATTTGTCTTTGCCTGTTGAAAGAGAGAATTCAAAATAAGGCTTTGTTATTTACTTAATCTTGTGTTAGGCTTTATGCAAATAAGCTCAAGTTTCCAATATGCATGGAGCCTAACACTCATTAATAACCCTCTTTGCCTTACCCGTGAAATGTCTTATAATAATCATCATAATACTTTTTTTTTCAAAATCAACTTCCGCCCAAATAGCCTACTATGTTGGTACAAGGGATCACCTGCCCCAATCTCTTCAACCCCAAGCAAAAACATTCTACTATGGCTGGTATAGGTGTCCACTTCCCCCCAATCGCAACCAAAAAAGAGTAGAAAATTGGAAATAATTTTCTAACTTTAAAAACAAAAGGCAATGCGCAAGAATCGATATACAGAAAGCGAGCGAATGGCCATCGTAGGGGAACATAGGATCATCCAACCCGTACCAATATTCTCGCGTCTTTTACCTCAAATCATCAAACCCAATATCCATGAAATACCTTAGCCTGATTGGCTTTTTCCTCATTTTCCAGCACGTTGCGCTTGCCCAAATAGCCTATCCCGTCAAGCCCGAAGACGCCAAGCAGATCATCGCGCGAAAGCTATTGGTAATAACTACTGAGCCCGATCCCAAACGTATCACCAAACTCAAAAAGAAAGGGGAGGATAAAGAAGTAGCGGAAATTGAACAGCTCCATACCACCTTTAATGAAGCGCTTAAAGAGACCATTAGTAAAAAATGGACCATTCACTCCTCAGTTTTGTACAAAAAAATGGATGAGTTCTGGGAAATGGACAAAAAAGTGCTTAAGGAATACGTGGTTATGGTCTTTTATAGTGTGTACAATGGATCAGGGGAGAACTATCTTCATTTAGAAAAAATTGAACAAGAGCCAGGCAAAAAGAAACGAGCAATCAACGAATTTAAAAGTGTATTCCCCAAGGTAGCTTTTGTAGCTGCTGAAAAATTGACTATTCCTGTAAATCCAGATCGGGACTTATACAGTCGGAGATTACCAGAAGTCTGCCCAGGTCCTTTGTCCGTATTTCTTACCTTGCAGTTGATCAACAAACATATCCTGGAATCGGCAAAGTTGGAGAAAAAAATAGCTGAAAAAGATGAGCAAATGGCGATTGCCAATAACCATAAAATGCTGAAAGAACACACCTTATTCATTGGTGAAGAGTGGAAAGAAGCTGATTTGAGCGCAGCAAAAATTAAGGCGACCTATCCTTATTCAGTGCAAGTGCTTAATCAATCCGCATTACTGGATAAACTCCGATCGGATGAAAAACAAATTGCTGTACATTTCGTTTGGCCAGAGGTGATCATAAGTAGTGGAGGTGGCTCATTTCCTTCAGCCTACACGGATTATTACCATTTTATTGTTGATATTCAAACAGGAAATGTTTTGGCTATTTCTAAAAAAACTTCGAGCCCTTCATTGACGGAAAAGGCGTTGAAAGAGTGGGTTGAGGAGGAGTGAGCCCGCTACTTCCCCTCCCTCGCTATGCTCCCTCGGGCCAGTAGCTGGGCTCTTGTCCTCCGAACCTCAGACCCCAGTTCGCCTTCCACCGCCCAAGCATCTTCGCAGCACCAGCACCCTCGCGGCTCGGTAAGCTGCTGCGGGAACTGGCGCTGCGAAGGGTGCATTAGGCGCAAGGTACCAGATCACTCGGTGTTCTTGATCCGTGCTGCCAAAATAAGCCGTTCGACCTATAATGACCTCCTGTCAAAACTGCGATCAATTGCTGGCGTAGAGTAGACGGGAATTGGATTTTAGGCTGGTGTTAAAAGTATAAATCTGTGGGTAAAACAACCCTATTTAACATAATGTACATTATGGGGCAATAAAACGTTGAAAAAATAACTAATATACATTTGCTCCCAGCAGCGGTGTTTATTGTTACACTATTTCCCCATTGCCTGAAAAAAATGGATCAAATACTGGACTCCCGCGCTGATCCACTCGAAAAGCTGTTGCAACCAACCTTCATGAAAAGCTACCAGCAAACCAATACTCAATAAGTAAAGGCCCGTTGCCAACAAACTATAAACAGTAATGATTGGCAAGGACGCACGGCCGTAATTGCTGAACAAACGCAATTCTGATCGCATCATCATTAGTGTGGCAAGGGGCGTTAATAAATATAAAACCCCAAAAAACCAGGGACCTAAGCCATGGGATAAGTGGTAAGAATAGGCATCAGGATAGTAAAAAAGATCGATGCTAAAAAATAGCCAGGGCTGCTTCATGAGGATGTTGATGGCCTGGATGGGAATGCGGCCACCAAAAAGTCCACTCAACAAAATAATGCTGCCCAAATAAATTTGCAGGGGCCCAAAAACAAAAATCTGACGGCCAAATTTTTTGGATTGATAGATTTTGTTCAACTTGTCTGAAACGATACCCCAAATGGGGAGGATAACAATATAAACGATGGAAAACCAAGAGACTTGATTGAAATCAACAAAATTTTTGGGCTTTCCACTTGCCGCTGCGAGATGAAACAGGGTGGCAATATGCGCTAACGTGATTACTAAACTGGCAGCAGTATAAGTGTTTTTGTAAGCCCATTTAAGGCCTTTCTCTCCCAGATTTAAAAATACATTGGCCTTTTCAACTATTTCGTCTTTTGCTTCCTGTTGCTCTTGCTTAGGTAAAGGAATGGCTTTGGCCAAAGGCATCCCCTTCTTCATCAACGTTATGCCTCGAAGGATCTGTTCGTAATTAGACTCTAAATGAATGAATAAGAAAAAAATTAGGGTAAACAAAGTCATCCAATACAACCCTGCAAAACTGAGCCAATGCGGTGAATCCAGAAACCAGCCTATCCCCGTAAAAATGACTGCTGGTACAAATACTACAAAAGGAGAATCTGCTCCTTGGGCCAGTAAGGTAGCCAGTTTGTTGAGCAAGCCCTGGACTGACTTGACCATTCGTCCTAGTAGTGTTGGTTTAGTACCATTTGGATTTTCCATATTTTAACTGTTTACGTTTTAGGTTTCGGATTCAGTTATTGCTTACATGCCAATTATTTAAGGGTACTCACTTTGGTAAAATTAATGAAAATAGTTTACGTTTAAATGCAATTTCATTCCGCCGGGTTGGATATAATTAGGAAGTAGTTAATCCATAAACTACGAAACCCTCCCCTATTCCGATTGACTTATATTTTTCAAGTCTTTTTCAATTAATTCGGAAAAATTGCGCAGGTTAATGACAGTTGGATGTTCAGGCCCATAGTTTTGTATCACAATGCCGATAGCCTGGTCTATTGAATCTGCGGCTTCTTTATACCGTCCCAACCGATGATAACTAACTCCGGTGTTTGCTTGGCCAACAGCTAGATCAGGATGATCAGGTGCATAATTCTTAAGCTCGTATTCAAGTAGTTCTTCCTGAAGCAATAGTGCCCTATCGTACTGATGGATGGCTTGATATATAAGTGCAAGTTCCGATTTGAATTTTCGTACAGAACCTGAATCTTTTCCCAATTTTTTTGTAAGGACTTCTAGCCCAGGCTCAGCAAGTGTAACAGCTTTTTGAAAGTCGCTCATTTCATAATACACCCAAGCAAGTTTACATTGTATATGTGCGACTAGAGGACTCTTAATGCCATATTTGCGCCGCCTCTTTTGATAAATGGAGGTGATCATTTTTAATGCTTTTTCATGATCTCCTGATCTTAAGTACACTTCCCCTAAATTTGCCTTGAAACCATCGTGATATTTTTTTTGGGTAAGCTTAAGATTCAATTCGAACAACTCCTTTGCCCGATCATAATTTTGTAATCGGCCATGATAAAATATGGCCAGTAAGGTTCTTAACCATTTTAAAGAAAAACTATTTTTTTTATGCAAAAACGTGATCACAGCTTCAACATGTGGAACCCATGGTAGAATGGTACGCATTGGATTTTCGGAGGGATTGCCTAACATAATATTCATTAAACCAGCGGAAAGGGTTTCCAAATCTTTATACACAATTCTAAGCTGGTATCGGACGACTTGCTGAATAATTCTATGAATACTAAAACCACTTTTATCATTATCCTTAAGCCAACCTTTTGTGGCCAAGGACGAAAGGATCTGATTTAATTTTGAAAGTGCCTCGGTTTTATTGAATTTGGATAAGTATCCTAACTTTCTCATGAACATAAGTATTAGAATTTCAGATACAAATGATCTCAATCCTTGTAGTCCAATGATGAAAAGTTTTCCAGCCCACCTTTTTTTCGAAAACTGATCTTCAATGAATTTGAATTCTAATCGATCAATCAATAGTGACCCCAATTGCGCTGTGCTTATGTTATTGGGTGGTAAAATGGCAAATTGTTTTAACATCCAAATCTCGTCTTTATTCAATTTACTTACTTCAAAAGCCTGCATTAAATGAATCAAAATAGACCTTTCTTCTTTGTTGTGTTGAGTCCAGATCAATTCTTGGAGATTTACTTCTTTTAGCTTTTTTTGTTGAATGATCTCCAGCAAATTAGGCAGGGATAAGTAACTGCTTGATTTGTTTAAAAGCCTTGCCAACAGTTCAATACTCAGCGTGTGATAACCGATTTCTTCAAGAAGAAGTTTCAGCGTTGTTTCGTCGTAAGCTCCTTTAAAGTATGTGCGGAAAAGTGTAAATCCATCCAATGGATTGAGGGAATCTAGTTTTATACTTTCGAAACCACTCAGCTCAAGCCTTGAGGTGAGAAGTACCTTCCAATTGGAAGAAGCCGGCAAATGTTCATATATTTCTTTACTGTTTACCTCTTCTTGCACATTATCAATAACCAGTAGGTTTTGACCATGTAGTTGCTGTAGCTTCCAAAGCACCCGATTGAAGCGATCATTCAAGTTTTCCTCTTCTTTCTCAAAAGGAATGTTGAGGGTGTCAGCAAGTTCTTGGTTTAATGCCAACGTGCTGATGAGTTGTTTCTCCGTTTGAGATATCCAGGCGATATGATCATATCCATGCCCGTATTTCTGTACATATGCTGTTGCCAATCTGGTTTTTCCAACTCCTCCTAAACCATTCAATAAGATGCCACGGGTAGCGTTTTCCAACCCCTTTTTTAGGCTGAGTAGCTCATCTTCTCGACCAATAAATTCTTTTTCCAATTGAAGTGTAGGGACCCGGGTCAGGTGTCTGGCAGTCATTGGTAATCGCCAGGAAGCCGGTGAATCGGGATATAATTTCCATGGAAACAGCTCTCCGCTTGGGTTGAACAGTAATCCCCGGTAAACCTCATCAAATTGCAGCTGAAAACTTTTTTCCGCTTCTTGATAAGCTTCTTGTATGTCTGAACCACTCGCTATCGCGGTATAAAAAAGCTTGGCAAAATTGCGCGCTGCAAAATCACCAATCGTGTCATTGGTTGCCAAAACTGTTCTGACACCTCCTGAACTATACTTCTCTGCCTGCTGAAGAGACAGGCAACTATTCAAAAAAACCAGTTGAAGACCGTCTTGCAATGCGAAAAACTCAGCGAGATGATCAGCCTTGACGGGTTTTTTTTGCGGATAGATTGTCCGAAAAAAAATTTCATCTTCATCGGTATGTCCTCCGTAGTGGAAAACAGCAACTTGATTCCGGTATTCTTGGAAAGCTTGAACGACATCCTGCACCGTGGCAGCAGGCAGTACCAGAATTTTACATTTTCTCTCCTTTTCTACTTGTTTAAAGATTTGTCGAAGTTCTTTTTGCTCCTCGTCTAAATTGCGTAAGGAACGCCTATCGTCATTTGCAAAAGCAAGGATAATTATCGGCAATTGTGTAGGGCTAGGCGTCATTGTTTTAATTTCAAGTGCAGCAATATTCAAATGGGTATTGTTTGAAATCGTGCCACCAATCTGCGGGTTGCTGGATTGGTGACACGTTCTCACGGCGGCAAATAAGGCCTTATCTTTTTTGGGTGACTCTAGCTAAAAAGAGTAGTAAAAGACCTCCAATACCTAGAATTGCTGCAGTATTGAACCCATAACTAGCCAAACGCTGCTCATCATTTTTTTCTACGAGAATAATCCCATCTTCCAATACGGTTTCATTTTTCCCTTGTTCTGCACCCGAAGCCGTTTTCATGCTGCCATAAAGGAAAAAAATCACAGCCAATACCAAGCAGAGTGCCCCAAGGGCACGAAATAGATTCTTCATGTGATATGGTGGTTAACGTTTTAATAAATATTCCTTGGTTACATCATCTAACTGTCCAGTAACGGGGAGTGAATAATCCTCTTGAAAACGGGTAACTGCTCCAGACGTATTTGGCCCCCATTTTCCATCCACATTCCCTGGTTTATATCCATACTTATCCAATGACACTTGAGCGCTTGCAACTGCTAATCTTTCGGATATGAGGTCCCGAGAATCGGGCGTAAGTACCCATCTGCTAAATTCATTGGCTCGCTGAAAGAGAATTTCTGTTGTTTTGATTTTTATTGTATGATCGATTCCTCCGTTCTGGTGATCACCCAAAACTTTATATTCATGATCGCCAAGTTTTCGACCAAATAAGCCCTTTCCATCTATAGGCACAATTTCACTTTGAATGGCATCCGCTGTGTTGCCTGCCGCCAGATCGAAGATAGCCTTAAAGCCGGCATCAATGAGGCGCTCAATAAATGCTGCAACGACGTGTGGTTTTAATTGACTTCCTATGACGATGATTTTTGAAATGATGAAAGGTGCTGCAAATTTAGCGAGTTGGCAGCCTGAGCCAAACAACAATAGCGGAAAAAGATAAACTATCAGCTGCTTTCGTGCGGTGTGGTTCATTGTTTTTGATTTTTTTGTGAAAGTATTCGAATATAATTGATTCCAAGTACAAATAGTATAAGCACTACACCCATCACTATGGCTGTGATGGTTCCTGGTAAAGTCTCAAATCCCAATTTGTCGGCGCGATATGGAAAAACAAATGGAAATATTCCATCAAATTTATACACTAATTTATTTTTTAACAACAAAAACAATACCGGAATGATCAGAGCTAAAAATACATACGCATAACGAACTTCCATCAGTGTCGTCGGTCGACCAGCCATTAAAATGCTGATACTGCCAGTGAACAGGATGAATGCCAGTAATGAATAAACGGGGTATACAATCATTGAATAAGGAATCCCATGTACCAGGGAAAATACGCCACACCATAAACTGGTCATTAGACCGAATGAAAGACTCGGGATCATGACCAGCAATACCCGGTAGAGCGCAAGTGTAAAGATGTTTGTTGGGGCCAACCTCAACCACAGTGAATTGCTCACCGTGTAGCTTTGTACCACGGGTACGAGTATCTTAACCGGTACAAAACCAATGCACACCACTGCCCATACTATGGAAAAATAATCAAAAAAAACCAGTTGAAGTGCCGAGATAGGATCTCCTGAAACATCCAGTACGGAAATTGAAAAGAGAAACACACCGTACTGTTCCTTTTCTACGTGAGTAAATACGGTGAATATCGTCATCAGTAGGCCACTCGTAATGACCGACCAATGTTGATATACTGCTGGAAAATGATTCTTGTAGATGATCCAGGCACTACGGATATCATGCATCTTTGGATGGATTATCGGATGTCAAATGAAGGATGATCTGGTTATTGTTTTTTCCGGACTCGAGGAGCTTGATCATTCGCCCCATTACCTGCCCGGTGTTTTCTGTAAACGGAGTCGATACATCATCTACTTTGAGCTCACCAGTAAAAAAATGCTGGGGCTCATGCTGTAGTATACCTTCTTGCAGACGGTATACCTGATTGGTAAATGTGTCAATCTCCACTTTGCTATGTGAGATAAGGAACAGAGTCAAGGTATGGTCTGCTAGTGCATTTGCCAGCAGCGACTTGATGAAAATAATGATGGATTCATCTAATCCATCAAATGGCTCGTCTAAAATAATGAAGTCTGGCATTTGAAGAAAGGTCAGACAAACCATCAGCCGTTTTCGCTCTCCGGTGGATAGGTTGGCTATTCTTCTGCTACTCAACTCGGTTAAGCCCAAATTCGCAAGCAGCATTGCTGATTTTTCCTTGATTTCATCGGTATTGTACAAGGCACACAATGTATCGACAATCTGTCGTATCGTGTAAGTTGTGGGGAGCCCCAACTCTTGGGCGTTGTGACCTGGGTCGCCAATATAACCAACATCGGGATAATGAACCCTCCAGGATGCTGGTTTGCCAAAAAGAGATATTGTCCCACTTTTGGGTTTGTAAATGCCCAATAATAGTTTACTAAGTGTTGACTTCCCAGAACCATTGCCACCAATAATTCCTATGCGATCTCCACGGGAAATCGCCAAATTGACTTTATCCAGAATTGGTTTGGAGGCGTTTGGATAATGAAATACTAAATCTTTTATTACTAAAATCGATGTTGATTGTGTAGGGATCATTTTGTAACTATTGTTAAATTTAAAACTATTTTTTTGATGATATACTCGAACTCAATATAAGATTTAGTAAAAATAATGAAAATTCTGTAATGTGTTACTTTTTTCAGAAAAATATAGTCAATTATTTTGTTGCTCTCACCTGGATGCATTAACTTATGCTTGTATCTATATTTAATAACATATAAGCAACTAACTATTATGGAGTGTCCAATTTGTAAGAAAAAAATTAGTGCGACAGCATTAGCAATTGCTGTTGGTCATTGGGGTGGACTTTTTTATAAAATATTCAACAACAAACCGCTGACCAAACAGGAAGAAATGATGCAAAGGCACCAAAGATTGGTTGACCGGCAGAGGTGCCCTTTATGTCGACAAAAAAAACCAGATGCTCTTTTTTAGGTCTTCGTAAACTCTTTTTTTGGTGGCTCTTTAGCTGGCCTTTAGCCCTTTTTTGATCTTGTCAAAAAAGGGCTGAAGACCAGCTAAGTAGACCAAGAAACTAAAGCAATAACATCTGCTACAGTACTGCCCAAGCTACAATTTGCAGAACCCACACATTCTTTCCATATTTACCCTGCAAACCAAACACCATGCCCCAACTCCCGGTCATCCTTACTTCTTTTGCCAATTCTGCTGAGCATGGCTTCCTTGATCAACTGGAGCAGGAACGTGATCGCTTGCAGCAAATACTTACCCCTCTACCCTACTTACGACATGTTGATTTGCCAAGTGCCAAAATCAACCAGTTGGTCAGTACCCTGACCCAGTACCAAAAAGAACTCCTCATTTTCCACTTCGGCGGTCACGCGGATGGCACTCAGTTGTATTTCAAAGATGCCAGTGGACACGTTTCCGGACTGCTTGAAAACCTGACCCTCCATCCTAAGTTGAAACTGGTATTCCTCAATGGCTGCAATACCCAAAGTCAAGCGGTTCAATTCGTAAATGCAGGAATCCCCGCAGTCATCGCTACAACTTGCTCTGTAGTCGATGGTCAGTCACAGAGATTTGCTCTGACGTTTTATGCAGCGCTGTTCTCCGGACATACCTTGCAGGAGGCTTTTCAACGGGCTAAAGGGGGCATGAAACTGACAACTGGCGCGAGTTTGGGTGAGGAGATTGTCATCATACGGGGATTGACCTTAGAACCGGAGCAAGTTAATGAATTGCCCTGGCAACTGTTTGTGGCCGAATCCGAAATGCTGGAATGGAATCTGGGGGACGCAATGGCTAAACAATACCCCCTTCAACTCAATCCCATCCCCTCCATAGATGTCGCCAAAGATTGTATTGGGCGCGAGCCTGAATTGAAAGAGCTGGAGGAGCAACTAAACAACTCCAACAAACCTGTCCTCGTGCGCGGTATCGGGGGCATCGGTAAAACGACCTTGGCGATGGCTTATGTAGCCCTGCACCAAGAGGAGTACCAGCACCTCGCCTGGATTCCTGCTGGTGAAGACCTGGTGGCTGCCATTGGCTTCAATCCCAGTTTGGCAGAAAGCCTAGGTAAGCCCTTCCAAGCAGATGAGACGCTTTCCACCCGCTTCGCCCAGCTCATGCAGGCTCTGCGCGCGCTACCTGGCCCCAATCTGTTAGTGATCGATAATGCTACGGCTCAACTCGATGATCCAGAAGTTTTCCAGCAATTGCCTTCTCCTCCCAACTGGAGGGTGTTGGTCACCTCGAGACAGGAAATATCAAATTTCGCCACCTTAGCATTGCAAGTACTACCACCAGAACTTGCTCTCCAACATTTTCGATTGTATTATGCTGAAGGTAGTGATACCGATGTACTGGAGCTGCTTCAGGAAATTGGCTATCATACCCTTACCACTGAGTTGATTGCTAAAACGCTTCAGCGCAAGCATGGCCTGCTTAGTATCACTACCCTTCTAGGGCAACTTCGTGATTACAAACTCGATGACCCCGTTTTGGAGGAAAAACTCTGGGCTCGCCACAGTGGGACTGAGGAACGGGGAGTATTTCAATATTTGATGAAGGTTTTTGATGTAGCACATTTAAGCAAAGTCGAGGTATGGATTTTGCAACAATTCGCATTATTGCCTATTTTACCTTTTCAAACCACTGACTTGTTTGATTGGTTAACCCCCAGGCAAATAGAAAGTGATTTTGTAAAAATTTATAGTGGAATCATATTCTACGTTAAAAAAATGACCTTTAGGTGGCGAAAAACCCTTAGCTCTCCCCAGAAATTAAACTTCATATTAAACAAATTAGTGGACGAGGGTTGGTTGACCCATACCGACAAAGGCTTTATGATCCATCGCCTGGTTCAGGATGTCGTCATCTACAAAAAAAAACCTACCGCTAGGAGTTTAAGTACGCTCATGGATACGCTGCTCATGAAAACGGTGGGAGGGTATTCTTCTAATCCCATCACTGAAATATTACCTTGGACTTCGCATGCAGAGAAATTGGCTCTATTTTTTAAGCATGAAAAGATTTTGCCAACTAAAGCTATCATGTTATGGAATAATCTTGGTAGCACTTTCCTTGCTTCTGGAAATTCTAACTTTGGGGTTTTTCTGATTGAAAGAGCCATGAAAGATGGAATTTCCAGGTTTGGTTCTTATCACCCAGCTATTGTGATGTTGCATGCCAACTATGCCAAGATTCAACACTCGTTGGGGAATTATAACCAGGCTCGGCATATCCTTGAAAGAGCTTTAGGGTCAGCATTTGTTTCCCACGGATTCAATAGTCCTGTAGCCGCATTCATTCAATCTAGCCTGGCAATGGTCTATGCTGATCTTGGTGAGTATAAGCTAGCTATAAAACTATTGGAAAGGGCGATTAGGATTGATTCTCGCAATTTTGGCCCCGAACATCCATCGGTTGCTGTAAAGCAATCGGACTTGGCTCAGGTCTACCAAAGTTTAGGGAAAAATGATACTGCTTTGCAGCTGTTGGAAAAAGCCCTACAAAATGACTTACAAACCCTTGGACCCACACATCCGGAAATTGCTTCACGTCAATCAAATTTGGCGCAACTTCATGTTGACTTGGGCAATTTCACCAAAGCAAAAGAGTTGATGAACTCAGTGCTGGAAAACAATATCAGAAACTTTGGCTCCAATCATTACGAATCGATTATCTGTCAAATAAAGTTAGGGCAAGTATTACACCATTCTGGTCAATGGACGGAAGCTTACGCTCTGTTAAAGACAGCTTGTGATCATTTCATCCACAATTTTGGAACCGACCACCTTGAATATTCTTCTATTCAGGCGCATTTAGGGGCTGTTTGCGAAGATCTAGAGTATTATGATGAAGCCACTACGTTTTTAACTAAAGCATTGGAAATTGATCTGAAAAATTTAGGTCCCAAAAACGCAACTGTGGGGACCCGACAATCCAATTTAGGCTGCTTGTATTACAAACTAAAAAAATACGAACTAGCTTTACCATTGCTAGAAGCAGCATTGCAAAATAGTTTGGCAAATCTGGGCCCCAAACATCCCACGGTCGCTAGAAGACAAATTAACTTGGGGTGGCTATTAGAAGAAATGAAACAAACAGAAAAGGCCGTTCTTTTATTTGAATCAGCTTTACAAATTGATATAGAGCATTTTGGCCCCCGTCACCCCACTGTAGGTATAGACCAGTCAAGTTTGTCAATTCTCTACCAGGGGTTGGGCCAGTATGAAAAAGCTATTTTGTTACAAGAATCTGCGATACAAATCGGTATAGAACACTCAGGTCCTGAACATGTTTCTGTTTTGAACCGCCAGGCGAACTTAGCATTTTCTTACCGTAACCTAAAAAAGTTTGACATAGCTATTTCACTGCTCGAACTTACTATGCAATACGGCATCAAAAACTACGGTACTGAATATCCTCAACGCGCTGAGCGAGAATCAGCCTTGGGTTTGGTTTACCAAGATCTTGGTGATTTTGAAAAGGCATTGCTGCATTTAGAGACTGCCTTACAAATTGATTCGCAAAACCTGGATTCAAATCACCCTACTCTTGCTAGAAGGAAGGTGAACTTAGGGTGGTTAATGAGGAAGATGAAGCAAGTTGAACAATCCATTCCTTTATTCGAATCTGCGTTGAAAATTGATCTTGAGCATTTTGGCCCCTATCATTCCACCGTGAGTTTAGATCAGTCAAGTTTGTCATTAATGTACCAGGAACTCGATCAGTACGAGCAAGCCATTCCACTAGAAGAATTGGCCTTGCAAACAGATCTGGAATACCACGGACTCGATGCTGCTGCGATTACGGAACGGCAAGCAAATTTGGCTTGGATGTACCGCAAAACAAAACAATTTTCCAAGGCTATTCCCTTGCTAGAAACGGTTTTACAATACGATATTCGAACCCTAGGAGCCAACCACCTTCAAGTAGCAACTAGGGCATCGAACTTGGGTTTGGTATATCAAGACCTTGGTGATTTTGAAAAGGCCACTTTACACCTGGAATCTGCATTCCAAATTGATTTGAATAATTTTGGCTCGCACCACCCTCAGATGGGAAAACGGCATTTAGACTTGGGTTTAAGTTATCAGAACTTAGGACAATACTCAACAGCCTTGATCCATTTAGAAACCGCATTACAAATTGATTTGGAACATCTCGGCGCTATGCATCCTGAGGTTGCATATCGACATGCCAATTTGGGTTGGCTGTTTTGGGATTTAAAAGATTTTGAAAAAACAATTTCACATTTTAAGTCGGCTTTAGAAATTGACCACGCGTATTATGGGGCTAAGCATGAGCAATTAGCGAAAAGAAACGCTGATTTGGGACTTGTTTTTGGTGAATTAAAAGAATACGAAGCGGCACTCCCTTTTTTGGAAATAGCATTGCAAATTGACCTGGAAAATCTAGGGACCAAGCATACTTCAGTGGCCAATCGGATGTTAAACCTCGGGATGTTATACTATGATTTTGAAAAATACCATAAATCAGCTCCTCTGTTTGAAGCAGCTTTGCAAATTGATCTGGAAAACTTGGGTCCTCAACATCCAACGGTGTCGATTCGCCAGGCTAATTTGGCAGTAGTCTATACTCATTTAGGTGAATATTCACTTGCCAAGGAACTCTTGTCCTCAGCATTGGCTACTGATCTGCACAATTTGGGCCCCCAAGCCCCTGAAATAGCTTACCGCAAGAACAGTTTTGCTCAGCTTTATTTTGCTCAAAATGATTTGGACAAAGCCGAACAATACTGGTTAGAGGCTTTATCTATTGTAGAACTTAACTTTGATAACAATCATCCATTTTACCAAAAGATAGTTCAACAATTGGAGAAAATTCGCCAAAAAAGAGATTCAAGTTAGCTACCGCAGCTTTCTCCACTCCCTATCCTCAATCTCCATTTTTCTCCGCTCGCGTTGCATGAATTTTGCCATAACAAAAGCCAGTACGCCAATAATAGCTACCCCAACATCGTCAAGTTGACCGATTAATGGAAAAATCCAGCCAGGTATGGCATCAACGGGACTGATTACGTAAACGGCCGATCCCACTGCTGTAGTCCACCCACCAATCTCTAAAACCAGATTCCTGAGTTTGCTTTTTGGAAGGGAAAGCAGAATTAAAAAAAGCGCAAAAAGTGCAAAAAAACCAATGACTGCAATTTTGATGATTTCTAGAAATGTCTCCATAATTAGTTGATTTTATTTCTGACAAATATAAATAATTCTTTAAAAAAGAATCTTATTTATTCACTTAAAAAAGTTCGTTGGGAACAACATGCTCTGAATTATTTGTTTATTATAACGTTCTTTTTTATATTTATCCTATGGTAATACTATTCTAGTACTTCTAAAACAAAACAACCCATTACCCATGTCTAAACTCCCTGTCATCCTCACTGCTTTCGCCAATACCATTGATAAAAACCACCTTGTTTACCTGGAGCAAGAGCATGATCGGTTGCAACAAATACTTGCACCCCTACCCTATTTGCGCCACGTACCATTGCCAAGCACTAAAGCCAGCCAACTGGTCAACACCCTTACACAATACCAAAAGGAACTCCTCATCTTCCACTTTGGTGGCCATGCGGATGGCGACCATTTGTATTTTAAAGACCAAGCTGGACAGGTACCTGGGTTAGCTGAAAACTTGTCTTTACACCCCCAACTGAAACTCCTTTTCCTAAATGGCTGTAATACCCAAGAACAGGTGATTTCCTACATAAATGCTGGAGTTCCTGCTGTAATTGCCACAACTTGTTCTATTGCCGATGGTCAGGCTAAACAGTTTGCTGACATATTCTACTCCGCATTGACTACCGGACATACGCTCCAAGAAGCATTTATCCGTGCAAAAGGCGCAATGAAGCTTAATGCTGGTGCCCCAGAGCTTGGGGAGATTGTGATCTTGCGAGGGTTGGAATTGGAACAAGAACAGCTGACTGATATGCCCTGGAGATTGTATGTCCAAGATGAGGAACTACTTGCTTGGGAATTGAAACCCTCAACCAACCAGGATCAAACCAGCAATAATTCAATGCTGCTTAATGGCGAGGGAGTCGTTGGTTTGCAGGATATTCATAATAGCCAGATCAATATTACAGTCCATCCCAGATCCTCCACAATTGTGGAGGAGCCAAAAAATCGCCCCAACAATACCCTCGAATTTGGAACTTCAATCCCTCATTTTGTTGGCAGAGAACAATCCTTGGCTGACTTATACGCTGGATTTGAAGAGGATAATCTCCATGTGCAAATCCTCCAGGGTATGCTTGGAATGGGAAAGAGTCGAATCGCTTTTGAATATGTCAATACCTGGCTTGAATCTAATCTGTATACCGATTTTATCTGGTGGATTGATGCAAGAAATGGCCGGGAACTCATTGAAAGAGAATTGCTGGTTTTATTCGACCGCCTACATCCCCACGCAACGGATACTCCTCCCCTCGAAAAGAAGGAGCGATTGTTTCAATGGTTGCGTACCCACAAATCCTGGTTGCTGATTTACCTCAACGCACCTGCTCCCGATGTGCTTTTGGGCTTAATCCCGGACGGAGAAGGACACATCATCATTACCAGTGAAAACCCTGCCTGGGAAGGGGTATTTCCACGTACTCGAATCTTGAAAGTATTGCCACTGGATGAAGACAACAGCATGCGCTTGCTAGAAATTAGAAGTGCGGGAAAAATAGATAAAAAAAGCGCAAAAAACCTTGTTGTAACTCTGGGGGGGTACCCATTTTTTTTGGAACAGTTTGCCGCCCTTTATGCTGAAAATCTATTGGATGCTGACCAACTTGAGCTTTATTCTGAAGCTTTGGCTCCTCTTGCTAGCAAAGGCTTAGAACAAAGGCGTACTGTTTTTTTGAACCTCCTATTCTCTGTCGTCGGCCTTGGCGGGCAGAAAATTAAGATCGATATTGGCACCAAAGAAATAATTTATTTTCTGCGTATGATGTCGCCTCGTAGAATCCCAAAAGATTTTATTGTCAATTATGGTGCCCATCTAATCAACGAATTTGTGGATCATTTTAGCCCATTTTGGCGCTTTTTTTTAAGCCCTGTCTTTCGTTGGGTAAAACAGCGACGTGCAAAAATCACAGCACAAAAATTGGCGCTTCTCAATCGTTTAGCCAAACATGGCCTAATTTGGGTTGATGAGCAGGGACTCATCAATATGCATATTTTGGTTCATGATTTTTTTTATAACGAAATTATTATAACATTAAATTCTCGAGTTGAGAAAATATTTATGGCCAACAATTGTGCTGAATATGCGGCAGCCCAGTTCCGAATTCGTACTAAAAAACCTGAAACCCTTGAGTCTTGCAAACTTTTATTGCCCCATATGATTGCTATTGCCGAGTTTTTTCGCAAAAAATTTGGAGACGTTATTTACCTAGATAAACTTTACGAACGCATCAGTGATTTTTTTGAGCACGAGCAACATGTTTCAAATGCATTGCACTATGCGCAACAAGCTCTTGACATACAACGCAGTCGAAAGAAGGATCCAGATCAGAACCTTGTTGAACAGTGTCTTTTTTTGGCCATAACCTCAGGTCAAGTTAGGGTTTATGATCAACTTTGGTCTGAATTTGGACAAAGGTATCGCTTCAAAGAACATGTCCCCATTGCTCAGGAAGCATTAAAACAGTACTGGCTGATGAACCCGGAAAAGGCGGCAAAATTGCTGGAAATCGCACTTGAAAAAGCAGGGACTGATATCGAGAAAAATGAGGTACAGGCAATTTCGCTGGTCATTGCGTCTTTAAATGCCTGGAGGGGCTCCGCGCAAACGGAAACGGCTTTGAATGAAGAGGAAGAGGATATGTTGAATACCTATGGTGAAAAGAGCAAGGAATATGCTGGTGTTCTTTTGATTAAGGCTGAGGCATGGATAAATCATGCACAAAGTTCTGATGACCCTGATGCTGTTTTGATGGAAGCAAATGATTTCTTGGAAAAGGCGCGTCAAATCTTGAAAGATATAGGACAGAATACTTCATTGCTTTATTGGCAAACCTTAATTCTGAAATTGGATTGTGAGCGGCTGCTTTTTAATCCTGATACGGTCCAAGAAATCATGGAGCTCATTGAGGATAATTTTGAACAAATTGAATACCTATTCGGGCATCAACATCTTAGCATGGCTACTATCAAATTCAACCAGGCCTACCTCCATCAAATCAACGGACATAAAGAGGCTTGTATTCAGCGTTTGGAAGAGGCCATTGCCATTTGTAGAAGCGTTTTTATAGATTACCCTGATCATCCCATTCTAATTGCAATGGAAAAGGTTTTAGAAGAGATCAATGTCGAATAGAATGGAGTGATATGTCCACTTCCTCTGCTGTCACTCAACCAATCAATGGGTTATTCAACAACCTGTTGATCTTCTAATTGTATTAAAGAATTGAATGATGTTTGTAGTGGCTGTTTCCGGTATCATGTTTGTCTCATACCAGATAGCTGCGCATAACCTGCATTCGCAACACCCCGAGCTTTCAAAACAACCACCTACATCAATCAAGAAATGAAAATGCGAAAAACGCGTCATAATTAGGTAAATTGCTGAAAATTAGTAACTTTGTCTTTGTATATGAACTAAATCACACCCAGGATGGACGCCCTCTATTTCGCTTTTGCCAACCAACCTAGTTCCCCCTTGCCCGAATTGACGAGGGAAGATGCGGAAATCATACAGTTGCTGGAACCTTTAGCAGCAAACGATCAGCTTAAACTCGTTCACGACTCTTTTACTACACTTAAAACACTTGCCAATAATATTGATAATTGGAAAGAAAATCTTGTACTATTCCACTTTGGAGGCCATGCTGGACCCAATCAATTAGACCTTTTGGATGGGTCAGCAAAAAGTAGAGGAATTATCGCATTACTGGAAGAATGTCCCCGCTTACAATTGGTTGTACTAAATGGCTGCGCTACTAGAAGCTATCTCAAAACTGCCTGAGTAAAATAATAATACAAGCAAGCCTTAAAAAAGCTTCGAAATTGGCTTGATAGTATTCATATCGAACAATGCATCGGCGAAAATTTTGAAT
>JAIXOO010000048.1 GCA_027486765.1 Saprospiraceae bacterium | reverse complement strand
GCGTAAGCCTCGGGCGTACCTGGCTCGATGTGTGGGAAAAAATGGCGGATGGTATAGTCGGTCAAACTCTGCAAAGTCGAGATTTCATCCCGGGCAGTGAAAATTTGAAAATTCCCGAAGCGGATGAAACTCGGCGCTACCCGGCACACCACGGCACCTTTTTCATAAGCAGGGTTGCCGTTGTAAAGCATGTCCCGCATGACCTGGTCGCCGGTGAGCACCAGCGAGAGGGAGCGAGTGGTAGGTACCCCCAGGTGGTACATGGCTTCGCTGCACAGGTGCTCGCGGACGGAGGAGCGCAATACAGCCAGCCCGTCGGCAGTTCGGGAATAGGGCGTTTCGCCAGCGCCCTTCAGTTGGAGCGTCCAGCGTTGGCCTTCATGGACCACCTCGGTCAGGTTGATGGCACGGCCATCACCTAATTGCCCGGCCCAGTTGCCAAACTGGTGCCCGCCATAACACATGGCGTAGGGACTGGTGCCTTCCAGCGTGGCCGCTCCTGAGAAAATGCGCAGGAATTCTTCGGATTGGGTGTCAGCTGTAGCGAGCCCAATTGCTTCGGCCATTTCTGCGGAAGCATGGATCAATACCGGATTGGAAGGCTGTCGTGGGGTCACGTAGGAAAAACAGGCACCTCTTACTTGACGACGGGTGTTGCTCAGGTTCGGATCGGCAGGCAACTCCTGATTGAAGGTATCTTGTATATTAAGTTTGTTCATTGCAATTTTTTTAGAAAACGCTTCAATTGAATGCTTGTTCAATGCCGGGGAATTACAGTATAATTTAATTCTGCATTTAATCTACTCCCGCTGATACACCCGCACATAATCCACCTCATAAATAATCTTTGAAGTGCTTGGCTTTGGCGTTCCACCATTCCGCCCCACTGCCAAATTAAGCAACAAAAATTGTGGTTTCAAAAAAGGATTGCTGCCATCTGGATTCAGGGATTCCTTGAGAGATTGGGTGTTCAACAACTCATCATCCAAAAAAATCTGAATGCTTTCCTCCGTCCAATCCATCCGCCAGGTGTGGAATTTTTTGACCCAATCTTTATCCTTAGTTGTGAAATGAGTGAGCGGAAGTTTTTTCTCATTCCATTGGGTTTTCCGGCTAGTCTGATCGCCCAACCAGGCAAAATTGGCCAGAATGGTCGGCGTTTCTTTGACCTGATAAAACTCCATGATGTCAATTTCGCCAGCAGTGGGCCAGGGGCCGTTGCCCAAAGTCCAGATGGCGGGCCAGGAACCGTAGGTCGTATCAATGCGCGCCCGGATTTCAAAACGGCCGTACTGCCATTGCTGTAAGCCCCGGGTCTGAATACTGGCCGAGGTAAATTCCGATGCGGGACGATTGGTTTTCCAGTTTTTGCTGCCCGCCTGGTAGTTGGGATTAGGGATAGCCTCTCGTCGGGCTTCAATGAGCAAAACACCATCTTTACAATTGGCGTTGTCACTTTGGTACCATTGCAGCTCTTCATTGCGTTCGAAGCCTGTTTCGAAGCGCCAATTGGCCGGGTTGGGTTTGCCCGGTTCGTTGAACTCATCATGCCAGACGAGTTTCATGCCGGGGATGGCCTTAGGTGTAGACCCGTCGGGACGCCGAGCATCGAGATGGCCTGCTCTTTGGGAAGAGCAGGCCATCAGGAAGATCAACAATAGGGGGAGCAAGATTTTCATATTTCTGATTTTAGGAGCGCTCTAAAGGTGGCTTTACGCTGTGTTTAATAGTCTTGAGGAAAGTTGATTATCAAACAGTTGATGATTTTCTTTTTTTGAGTGACGAGTTCCGAGTACATGAGTTTTGAGTTTTGAAGTGAGCTGCCGCAGCGACTTAGACCAAGACTGTGTATAAATCGCTGCGGTAGCTCACTTCAAAATTCAAAATTTCACTTCAAAACTCAAAACTCATGTACTCGGAACTCGTCACTCGAAAGAGCCTTGTGCCAAAATCACTAAGCACGACTTTAATTACCTGATAATCAAATCTCCTCAAGTCTAATCTTGTTGTCCTGGTTTGGTTTCGATTGCCTTGATGGTGAAACCATAGCTGTATTTTTTGGCAAGGAGCCGATATACGTCGTGCGTTTGAGCGCCCCAACTGTTGTCCCCTCCAACACCACGTTGCGTGAGGTCGACGTGCAAGGTCACAAAACGGCGTTTGACAATATCCGTCACATGTCGATTCTTTTTGATGCTGCCTTCGTCAAAATCCTCGGTCAGTTGTGACATGGCACTGAAAGACAAGGGCTGAGCACCTTCCACCTGTAAGCCGACTCCTTCGGCATTGCTCAATTTGACCCAGCGGGTATCGGTCCGGTAACCACTTTCTTGCGGACGAACGTAGGTGCGCTCCCAACCCTCGTCAGTGTGCAGGTCATGGATGCCCAAATGTGCGGCAGTGTGACGGTCATTGTAATTTTCAAAAGGTCCACGTCCGTACCACTGCACCTGGTTGTAGTTGGATGGCATGGCAAAACGCATCCCCATCCGTGGCAGTTCAGGTGCTTCACTGTTTTGGGACAGTTCAAGCGTGGCGTTGAGTTTGATCGAGCCATCGTTTTGGATCAAATAATCCAGGGTATAATCAGCCTGTACATCGGGCAGGTGATAAACAATGGTGAAGGGCAGCCCCGCGGCCGTTTGTTCACCGACCTTGGTGCTTTTTACACTGCGGCGTACATGGGCACTGGCCCATACCCGGGCATAGTTGGTAAAATCGTTTCCGAAATCATTGTCGGTAGGCGCACGCCAAAAATAGGGCTCGGGGAAAAAGCCTTCCTTGAGGTTTTTTCCATTGATCGAATACTGATTGATCTGGCCATTGCTGAGGTCGATCTCTCCAGCGATGGCTCCAGACTTGAACTTGAGGGAGTTGTTGGTTTTTTCAATGCTCAGGGTCCCGGAAGGACTGTTCAGGTTTTGGGCAAAGCCATAAGGACTTAGAACCATTTGCTCTCTGGCGAGCTCATGCCCGGCAGGGATGGAGGTGCTCGCATTGCGCTGGGTGGCATAAACGTTGAGCACTAGTTCGGCTCCAGCGGCTAGTTTGTAGGCAGGCAGGTTGAGATTTACCAGCTTAGCTTCCCCTGGGTTGGCCTCAACACTAAAACTGCCTTCAGCCAGCTTTACCCCATTGTTGAGCATTTCCCAGCGGAAATCGAATTCGCGCAGATTGGTAAAAGAGAATTCATTTTGCACTTTGATCTGCCCCCAGGCACTATTGTCCTTGCTGAACTGGATGTTTTGGTACAGCTTTTTTACCTCGTAAATGCCAGGGTGAGGGAACCGATCAGCATTGACCAATCCGTTGCACACAAAGTTCTGGTCGTTGTAGAGGTCCTGACTGCCCAAGTCACCACCATAAGCGAAGTAACTGCGCCCATCCGGGGTTTTGGTGCGGATACCCTGATCTACCCAGTCCCAAATACAACCACCTTGCATGTTATCCGAAGCCCGGATGATGTCCCAGTATTCTTTAAAATTGCCATTGGAATTGCCCATGGCGTGGCTGTATTCGCACATGATATAAGGCCGGGTTTTGGTCTTGTCGGCCGCATAACTTTTCATGTTGTCGATGGAAGGGTACATCGGACAAACTACATCGGTGTTGCGCGCCTCCCCCGATTGCTCAGAAACCACAGGGCGGGAGTTGTCCCGTTGTTTGATCCAGTCATAGGTCTCAAAAAACACCTCACCGTTGCCACATTCGTTGCCCAGCGACCACATCACCACGCAGGCGTAGTTTTTATCTCGTTCTATCAGGCGGCGGGTACGGTCG
Source organism: Saprospiraceae bacterium (assembly GCA_027486765.1). Taxonomy (GTDB): domain Bacteria; phylum Bacteroidota; class Bacteroidia; order Chitinophagales; family Saprospiraceae; genus Haliscomenobacter. The sequence continues at coordinate 27,254 of JAIXOO010000048.1, read as the reverse complement.
TGGTGCGCAGCTTTCCATTGTGGATCGTAGGCGGTATGTCTGCTTTTGGGTACACTAAAAGACTGAAATTCTGCACCCAAACCATGGGCTTCAATATTGGCTTCATCGATGACGTACATGCCGTATTCGTCACAAAGGCGTAGCCATAATGGGTCATTGGGGTAATGCGAAGAGCGGCAGGTATTGATGTTGTACTGCTTCATCAACACGATGTCCTTGATCATCAAATCACGGGTAGGTACTTTGCCCAAATCGGGGTCATGCTCATGCCGGTTTACTCCCTTGACCAGCACCCGCTTGCCATTGATGAGGAAATTTTTGCCTTTGATCTCGCTACGGCGGAAACCAATTTTACTGCCAGTTGCTTCAATGGTTTGTCCTTTTTCATTTTTCAATACCAAAATGGCCGTGTACAAATTTGGGCTTTCAGCCGACCACTGAGCAGGAGCGAGCACTTTTCCATCAAAACTAACTTTGGCTTGGCCAGGCTTGGTTTGACTAAAAACCACTTTTTTATTTTGATCAAAAATGCTGAGTTCAATGTTGTAGGATCCGGTAGGAGGGGAGGGGATTTTCAGGTCAACTGTGGCGGCAATGGTACCATCCCGGTAAGCGTCATCCAGTCCGGCTTTGACCCAAAAATCGGCAATATGGGTTTTGCTTTTGGACGTTAAAAATACGTCTCTTTCGATGCCCGACAGGCGCCACATGTCCTGGTCTTCGAGGTAGGAACCGTCATGCCAACGGAAAACCTGCACCGCGAGGGTGTTGCTTCCTTTTTTCAGGAATGGGGTGATGTTGAATTCGGCAGGTGATTTGGCTACTTTTGACAAACCTACCGCCTGGCCATTCACCCACACATAGGCACAACCCGAAATAGAACCAAAGTGCAGGAAAACCTCCCGTCCGTTCCAGTTATCTGGCACTGTAAAGGTGCGTCGGTAGGACCCAACCGGATTGTAAGCGTGGTTGATAAAAGGCGGATTGACCGGGAAAGGATAAATTACATTGGTGTAAATCGGAATGCCAAACCCTTTCATTTCCCAATTGGAAGGCACCGTGATGTCTTTCCAATTCCAGTCATTGAAGTCGGGCTGATAAAAATCCTGAGGCCGTTCTTCGGGGCGGTTGACGTAATAGAATTTCCAGGAACCGTTTAAGGACTGATAATAGGGCGATTTGGAAAAATCGTTTTCAAAGAGATCCACGGCATTGGGGTAGGACATAGCATAAGTATGCGCGGGTTCCTTACCCAATTCAACAATGGCGGGGTCTTCCCATTCTTTAAAAGTAAATTTTACCTGGCCCCAGATTTGAGCACTAAAGGTGTAGAAAAATATGAGTAACAAATTGAATTTCATTGGTTTGAATTTATTGTTGCAGAGAAGTGTTGTCCATCAAAAATAGGTTCAATAATCCACCTTATAATCTTTTTTGGTGACCTGTCCCGACCATACTTTTTTGGCTGTCCAATCCGCTGCAGGATCGGTCCAGAAGCGGTGCGTAGCCGGAAGACCTAGTGGCAAAAAGCCAAGGGTAGTGAGGTACAAACTACCAGTAGAGGTGTATTGATCCGCAATGGCAGGTTGGGCTCCGTTAAAACCCAATACCAACCAACCCTTTTGGTCAAAATTATTGGATTGGTCAAATAAGGTGTGATAAACCTTGGTCAAACCACAGCGCACCTGAGCAGGGCTAATGTGCTCTGGCAATTGCTCCATCAATGCCACCTGGGCCAGCGCCTGAAAAGCTCCCGCCCGATAAGCCATGGAACGACCATACACAGGGAAGGTACCCTCTGGAGAGATCAATCGCTCCAAATACTCGGAGTGGCGAACCATTCGCTTGAGTGCTTCAGTATACTCCGCTTTGGGTGAAAAATTCTTTTCGGAGGTGACTTTCAAAATATCTACCAACATCGGCTGGATCACAAAGGAGTTGTAATAATCCATACAAAACTTGGGCCCATCGCTGTACCAACCATCCCCCACGTACCATTCGCGGGTTTTGCGGATGGCAATGTCGATGCGGACCGGGTCGTATTGCTCGCCAATGTATAGCAAAAAACTCTCAATGATGCCTGAAAACAACAACCAGTTGCTGTAATGGGCTTTGCGGTCGCGCAGGGCTTTGAACTCTTCAATGTAGCGTTTTTTGGTCAGCTCATCCAAGGGATGCCACAATGCATCGGGTGCACGCAGGAAGGCATGGGCCAAAAAAGCTGCATCCACAATGGGCTGGAGTTCAACGCGGAAGTTCAGGTAGTCGGGGCTTTGTGGGTCAACGCAATGGGTCAAACCCTTTAGCGCATCTTTGCGCAATTCCGCCCGCCACTTGCCTTCTTTGGTATCGTCGTCGGGTAAGGCCAACCAGGGGGCGACGCCCGCCAGCGTTCTTCCCACTGCTTCCAGATAAGTAACCTGTTCGGCTTTGAGGTAGTAGCCTGGTGCCAATTCCAGCGGCATGTTCTTTTTCAATTTGCCAACGGCGAGGTTCGAGAGCACCGGTTGGGCGATTTTGTACAGGGTACTGGCCCAAAATAGGCGGTCATCGGGGCCGGTGGAGGTAAGAGCTGGACCAGGTTTTGGAGCTTGAGCTATGGCCGTGAAGGGCAGGCCTAACGTGCTCAGAATTCCTGTTACTGAAAGGCTTTTTAAAACTTGACGCCGTGAGTTTTTCATGGTGCTTGCGATTGATTCCGTTTGTTGGGCTGAAATTTACAATTTAGTCTGTTCTTGGGATTTGTTTTTATCTCCCCTAAGTACAGATAGCTGCCCGCCGGGCAGCCCATCATTAATGGGCAGTAACCTTTGCTGCTACAAAGATAATTGCCCTCTGGGCAAAATAACATGGATTTAAACGCCCACAATCCTCGGCAACATCACCTCTATCATCTTTTCCACTACTCCAGCGGTGCTCCCCGTAAAATTGCCATTCAAACGATTGCCCAGGATGACATTGCAGGACACCGCCCGATGTCCCAACAAGCGAGAGAGGCCAAAAATGGCGGAAGTTTCCATCTCGAAATTGGTCAGACGTACCCCTTTGTATTGCAATTGACTCCATGCCTCCAGCGTGGCAATGCTCATGCGGGCAGGCGTGCGCAGGCTACGCGCCTGGGGAGCGTAAAAACCAGGGCAGGTGATGGTGATGCCTTGTTCAATATTGCCTTGACTCAATTGGTCGGCCAGCGCGGCACTTCCCTCACAAATGTAGGGTTGCACGGGGAATTTTTCGATTTGCTGCTCTAATTCCAGAATCGCATCCATCAGCTCGACCTCGGCCAGATTGGGTTGGTATTGGTAAAAATGCATCAGGTTATCCAGGCCCATGCCGTAGCGGGAAACGATCAATGCGCCGGGGGGGATATCGTGCTGCAAAGCGCCTGATGTACCCAGACGGATGATGTTGAGCGAGCGGTGTTCAGCCTTTGGCATCCGGGTTTGAAAATCGATATTGGCCAGGGCATCCAGTTCATTGAGGCAAATGTCGATGTTGTCGGGGCCGATGCCAGTGGAGAGGACAGTGAGGCGTTTGTTGCCAATCCTGCCCGTATGGGTGACAAATTCGCGGTGTGATTCGCGGAATTCGATGGCGTCGAAATGTTTGGAAACTTCGGCGACGCGCCCAGGGTCACCTACCGTAATGATGGTATCTGCTAGTTCATCAGGGTGCAGGTCGATGTGGTAAATTTTACCAGCGGGGGTAATGATCAGTTCGGTATCGGCCAGTGCTTGCATGTCACAATTTGGTTTTATTTTAACAATCCACTCATGGAGCAAAGTAAAAGGAGGAAAAAGTAACAATTATCATTTTACTTTGCAACAATCTAATAAACAAAGGGAAGATAAATGAAAACTTTTTCTGCGAATGACGTAGTTGTTGATCGGGATTCCATCGCGGAATACTTTAAAGATTTGCAAGATGACATTTGCCAGCAATTGGAAGCAGCCGATGGAACTGGCCGATTTCAGGAGGACAGTTGGAGCCGGGAAGGTGGTGGCGGTGGCCGCAGCCGGGTGATCATGGGGCAACACATTGAAAAAGGTGGGGTCAATTTTTCGGCAGTGCATGGTACTTTGCCCGATAAAATCGCCCAGGCTTTGAAACTGGAATCTTCCAATTTTTTCGCTACTGGGGTATCCATCGTTTTGCACTCCAGCAACCCTTTTACGCCCATTATCCACATGAATGTGCGTTATTTTGAAACGGATGGCGGCAATTGGTGGTTTGGTGGGGGCATTGACCTCACTCCACATTACATTTTTCCGGAAGACGCTACTTTTTTTCACCAAAGTCTAAAAGAAGTGTGTGACCAACACAGCCCGGATTATTACCCGAAATTCAAAACCTGGGCGGATGACTATTTTTACATCCGCCACCGGGGCGAAACCCGGGGAATCGGAGGGATATTTTTTGATCGCTTGCAGGGGCAAAATGGCCAGACTAAGGAACAGCTTTTTGCCTTTGTGCGAGGGGTAGGGGAGACCTTCTGCAAAGTTTATGTCCCTCTTTTGCACAAGCACAAAAATGATCCTTTTACCGAAAGGGAAAAAAACTGGCAATACCTGCGCCGGGGGCGCTATGTGGAGTTCAATCTGGTGTGGGACAAAGGCACCAAGTTTGGTTTGGACACCGATGGCCGTACCGAATCCATCCTGATGAGTTTGCCACCAACGGCCAATTGGGTTTACAACCACCAGCCAGATCCGGGAAGTCACGAGGAGCAAACCTTGGCTTGGTTGAAGGATAAGGGGAAAGATTGGATTGAGTAGAAATCACGAGTTGATATCTTTAGCGAAATGCACAAAATCACTGCTGATGTTTTATTGGAAAGCACCAAAGACCGGGTATTGCTGGATGTACGTACCCCGGCAGAATTCGCCATTGGGCATATCCCTGGAGCTTACAATCTGCCCTTATTTTCCAATGAAGAAAGGGTAGTGGTGGGCACCCTGTACAAACAACAAAGCCCAGATAAAGCTTTTCTCAAGGGGCTGGAGTACGCTGGTGCGCGGATGCCCGATTACGTCAAAGAAGCGCGTTTGTTGGCACCCCGGGGTAAAATAGTAGTGCATTGTTGGCGAGGTGGGCAGCGCAGTGGCAGTTTGTCCTGGTTGTTGGCTTTTGCGGGAATGGACGTGCAGGTGTTGCAAGGCGGCTACAAAGCTTACCGGCAATACATCCATCGGCAGTTTGGTGAACGCCCATTGCGCATGCTCGTTTTGGGCGGTCCAACGGGTAGTGCCAAAACCAAAATTTTACACGAACTGGCTGCTTTGGGCGAACAGGTCATCGACCTGGAAAAACTGGCTCAACATAAAGGTTCTGCTTTTGGGGCCTTGGGAGAGGACGCCCAACCTACGGTAGAACAGTTTGAAAATGAGTTGTATGCCTCTTTTGCCAACATCAATCCCCAACGCCGGGTCTGGATTGAAAATGAAAGCCGGGGAATCGGCAAAGTCTTTATGCCTCAAGGTTTTTGGGAGCAGTTTCGCCAAAGCCCACTGATTGATTTGGTCATGCCCTTTGAACAGCGAGTTGCATTTTTGGTAGAAACCTATGCAAGTTTTGCCGTGGAAGATTTGATGGCCTCTTTTTATGGCATTGAACGCCGCCTGGGGGGACTAAACCTGAAACTAGCACTGGCTGCCCTGCAAGCAGGTGACTTTGCCAGTGCCGCTGCGATTGCTTTGCGGTATTACGATAAGTCGTATCTCCACGCCAACGAAAAATGCAACTTTCATCCGGTTTGGCCATTTGAAGTGACAAACCAATCATTGCGCGAACGCGCCGAACAATTGATTCAATTTGCCAATGCTCAGCAATTATAAATTGACCCAATACAGTCATGGCGCAGGTTGTGGCTGTAAAATTGCACCTAGTGTGCTGGATAAAATACTGCATCAGGTTGGTGCCAAAATGCATTTCCCCTCCTTGTTGGTAGGTAATGAAGAGCGCGATGACGCTGCCGTGATGGACCTCGGCGACGGGACCGCCATCATTTCCACGACCGACTTTTTTATGCCCATAGTGGACGACCCTGCCGACTTTGGCCAAATCGCCTCGGTCAATGCCATTAGTGATATTTATGCCATGGGGGGAACTCCACTCTTGGCCATCGCAATTTTGGGTTGGCCAGTGAATAGTTTGCCGCCCGAAGTAGCCAATCAAGTGGTGGAAGGCAGCCGCAAAGCTTGCCAGGCAGCGGGAATCCCTCTGGCGGGTGGGCATAGCATTGACAGTCCAGAGCCCATTTTTGGGTTGGCGGTTACTGGGCGTGTCAAATTGGAACACCTGAAGCGAAATGGCGGCGCAACGGTAAATAGTAAATTGTTTTTGACCAAACCATTAGGCGTTGGCATCCTGACTACCGCGCAGAAAAAAGGGTTGCTTTTGGACGAGCACGCTCAGTTGGCCCGCAATTCGATGTTGCAACTCAATAGCGCTGGAGCAGCTTTTGCTACTTTACCCTACGTACAAGCCATGACGGACGTAACCGGATTTGGGCTGATGGGGCATCTTTTGGAAATGTGTGAAGCATCGGGTACGAGTGCGCGGATTGAATTGGCTAAAGTACCTTTGTTGGATGGGGATGCGATTGATTATTATTTGTACAACCGTTGTGTTCCAGGTGGGACCAATCGCAATTTCGACAGTTATGGCCATAAAATTGGCCCACTAAGCGATGTGCAACGAAATATTTTATGTGATCCACAAACTTCGGGGGGCCTGTTGCTTGCAGTAGAGCCCAGTCAGGTTCAAGCTTTTTTAAGCTTTGCTGCCGAATTAGGTTTGAGAGAGCTACAACCTATTGGCGAAATGATAAATGAGGGAACCAAACGGGTGGAGGTATACTAAATTGGGGTTGGGTTAAAAGAACCCTGGGGGATGGGGATTCTTTTAACCCCATTGATTTACTTTAAGCTGTACATAAATCCTTTACCTTCAAACGGTTGTTTGTTCAAAAGGTCGAGTTTGTTGCCCAATTTGACCAATGCCTGGTTGAGCCGCACTTTCAATTGAGCTTTGCCTTCGTGCACCTTGTCGCGGTCGGCTACCATTTGCATTGCGTCCATCAAGTCTTCGTTTTTCAAAGGTTGATTGGCATTCCGCAGCATCTCTAAAATTGCTTCTTCCCAACGGTTGAAACCAGGAATTCGGCCTCTTTTGCCTTTCTCAGTATTGCCCTTTTTAGCAGCTTTGGCAGGTTTTTCTGCTTTTGGTGTTTTTACCTTCTTTAAAGGTGGAAGGTTAGGGTCAACTTTGATTTCATCAAGGGGAATGAGGCGGGGGCGGCCAGGACCTTTTTTGACAGTTTTTTCAGCCTTGGGAGTTTTGGGTTCCTTCGCAATTGCAGGAACTTCAAGTATTTCTTTTTGTTTTGGAGGCCTTCCTGCCTTGCCTGCTTTTTTTTCTTGCGCAGGTTTGCCTCCTTCCATCATTTCTTCCAGCGCCTGAATATTTGCTTTAATCGCAGAAGCCTGGAAGTCAAGTAGCTTAAGGTCAGTTGAATATTTGTCAATCAATGCCCTTAACTCATAAATGCTTAAATCCAATTTTGCCATTTCTTAAAAATTTTGGCGCAAAGATACAAACTTATTACAATAGTGCTTCTGTTTATTGAATTATTGACTATTTTTCGACAATTTTCCTTTAGTTATTTGAGGAATCTGTATATTAATTAAAACGCTCTGGAACTTAAAGAGCGTACTACGCTTATCGGTACCTGAAATAGCTTTATATAGATGCAGCGCTCAAAATTAAGCAAATATTTTTAACAGGAATTAAATTTTGCTGTTCCTAATGCGCGAAAATTGCGAAGAAATTAATGTCCATTGATTTTGTTCTTTTGCGTAAACATCAGAGTAGCGCATAGTTAATACAACGATTCCCTTGTTTTGAGGTTTTTCGATTGTATAAATCCCTTGAACAACAGCTACCCTTTGTTCATTAAACAATTTAACTTTAGTCGATTTCGTGAAATGCTTTTCGAGAGTACCTGCGCTGATTCTCACCTTCAATTGTTGAATCAGAGCAGAAACGTTGATCAATTTTCCATTGCTATCAATCATTTCGAATTCTGGATTGAGCCATTTTTTATATTGAGTTGTGTCTAATTGGTTGATTGCATCCAAGCGGTCTTTTTCGATCTGAAGCAATTCTTCGGCCAAAGAATTTGCTTTCATTACGTTTGTATTGTTGGAATTTAGTTGTTTTTTTTCACACGAAACCAAACACAGAATGTGTGAAAGAATAGCAATGAAAAAAAAAGGTTTCATCGTGGTGTTTTTTCAAAACCAGTAACAAAAAGTTGAAATTAAAAAATAATTAATCTAATATTTTTCGGCGTAATTTAGGCCAGCACGCCAAGTTGGTACTTCTCCATTTTTGGACCAGTATTCAAGGATTTCGATGATCCGTTCTCCAGCAAAGGTGAAAAAGGATGTAATAAAATAGCTGTCGGGAGCAGTATCCGAGTAGGCTTTCACAACAGTGACAATAATTCCCTCTTTTATTTCTGACAGAATATCAATCTCTTCGATGCGCCAAGGCTGTGGGTTTGCCTCATGCATTTTGATGAAAGCATCGCGAGAGCGAAAAACTTCTCTGGAGTTAGGTTCCCACACCACTGCATGTTCGTGCATTAAGGTAGCTGCGGCTTTGAAATTTGCTTGGTCAAAATGATCCCAGTATTTTCTGACTAACTCAAGTTTTGATAACATTCTGATTGAAGTTTTTTTGATGGATTGATCTTGATTTTCCATCAAGATGACACAAAATTAACGCTATTTGCCGATGAAATATGTTTTCCCCCCGCTTTTGTTCCTGAGGGTAGGGCGAAAATCTTTAAGTTCATTCCAGCCCTTCTTCAAAGTCAACATCAAACCAGTCATCTTTAAAGCCATCTATTTCCCGCCGATCTTTTTTGGTCGGTCGACCAGTACCTCGGTCGCGAAACTCAGTACCACCTTTCCCAACAAACCATTCATTGTACTTGTTCAGTTCCTCTTCGGGCGTCATGTTTTCGTAACAGGTAATGGCGATGGGTGCGGCTACTCGGTTTTTGAGCAATTCGACCACTTTGAATTGAAAGTTAAAGCCATTTTTTTTCAATTCGATGATCTCTCCTCGGCCAATGTTATAAGATGCTTTGACAGGAGCTCCATTGATTTTGACCCGGCCCCCTTTAACAGCGTCGGAGGCCAGGGTACGGGATTTGAACATCCGTACGGTCCATAGCCATTTGTCAATGCGGATTTTATCCATGTTTTATTGTTGCAAGGGTGGGAACGCCAGGTCCAGTTTTTCGAGGGTTTCCACCATGGTTTTAGCAATAAGGAAATCGCGGTACCAGCGCTGATCGACGGGTACTACCGTCCATGGAATGCTACTTTGGTTCATCGCGTCTTCGTAACAACGCATGTATTCATCCCATTGTTCCCGTTCTTTCCAATCTCCAGCGTTGTGTTTCCAAAATTTTTCTGGATCAGTCAAACGTTGTTTGAGTTCAATTTCCTGTTGCTCTTTGGAAATGTGCAACATAAACTTGAATAGGACAGTATTGTTGTCGTATACCATTAATTCTTCAAAGGCATTGATGGATTCAATGCGTTTTTTGACCCGATTTTCATCGATCCATTGGTGTACCCTTTGGATGATAACATCCTCATATTGAGAGCGATTGAAAATGTGAATCATGCCTTTGGGCGGAGCATTTTGGTGGATGCGCCACAAAAAATCGTGGGCAAACTCTTCTTCGGTGGGTTTTTTAAAACTGATGACCCTCAAACTATTGGGGTGGCAATCTTTAAATACATTTTCCGCAGCACCATCTTTTCCACTTCCATCCATGCCTTGCAGGATCACCAAAACGCTGTATTTTTTTTGAGCCGTGAGCATTTTTTGCAATTCACCCAAACGTTCGACATAAGCCTTTGTTTGTTCTTTGGCTTCCGATTTGTCTAAATCAGGGGGAGCATCGGTAGAAATTTGATTCAGCTTGATCATTGAGTAAGGAATGAAGTGAAAAATAAAGACCTGCTTGTGGCATGGAGCTCAAGCAGGTCTGTAAAAATAGGAATTACCTCTAAGTAGTGGGCAAAAATAAGTGTTCATTTTTTTACGCCCCAAAAACGAACTAATTTTTAGAACTATACTTTCATTTTAGCCCGTTTCACCAGATAGGTTTGCAGGATATTTCTAAAGCCCTGGTGAATGTCCGCTTCGACAAAATCAATCTGGTACTGCAAGCAGCGCATTTTGAGTTCATCCATAAACTTGGTCATTTGCTCCAGGTAATGCTTTTTGATTTGATTGGTTTGCAGGCGCAATTTTTCGCCCGTTTCCATATCGATGAATAGATAAGGGCGATTTTCGAATTCGAACTGGATTTCTTTGGATTTGTCCACCGTGTGGAAAAGAACTACCTCGTGTTTGTTGTGCTTGAGGTGTTGGAGGGCCGAAAAAAGGGTATCCATTTCTGCGTGGTGTTCGAACATGTCGCTGAAAATCACGACCAGAGAACGCTTGTGGATACTATCCGCGATCTGGTGCAAAGCATCAGCAGCAGCGGTCGTTTTGTTGCGTTCGGGGTTGTTGATCAACTTATCGAGTTGCGACAACAACAAGCGGTAATGGGTAGTACTGGATTTGCAATTTGTGTGCAAGTTGACTTGACTGTCAAAAAGTGTGAGGCCAAAGGCGTCGCGTTGTCTTTGCAACAAATTCATCAGCGCGGCGGCAGCCAATGCCGAAAAACCCAATTTGTTGACATAAGGTTTTTGACCAGTATCTTCCGGAAAATACATGGACGAAGAACCATCAATTACAATTTGGCAGCGCAGGTTGGTTTCTTCTTCAAAACGTTTGGAAAACATTTTATCGGTACGGGCGTACACCTTCCAATCGATGTTGCGGGTACTTTCGCCCTGGTTGTACAGGCGATGTTCAGCAAACTCTACAGAAAAACCGTGGAAAGGGCTTTTGTGCAAACCGATGATGAAGCCTTCCACTACCTGTTGGGCCAGCAATTCGAGGTTGCCCAAATCGCGTACTTCGTAATTGTCGAGTAATGTCATGGTAGATTTTAATAAAAAACGCAGAAAAGCCTTTAGTGTTTTGAGGCACTAAAGGCTTTAAAGAAAAGCATTATTTGCGGTATATTAGAGAATGGAAGATTTTTTTTGTTTTAACCACTCCAAAAAGCAGGTCAACCAAAAAAATACCATTCTTACTTATGCTACAACCGGAGCCAATGCGGCATCGAGTTTGTTGGCCAAAACTTGTTTGGTGGTCAAACCGACATGTTGGTGAATGACTTGGCCATCCTTGAGGATCAGCAGGGTTGGAATGCTACGAATGCCGTACTTCATCGCCACTTCTGGGTTGTTGTCGACATCCAATTTGCCTACCAACGCTTTATCTTTATAGTCAGCATGCAACTCTTCGATGGTTGGAGCAATAGCACGACAAGGTCCGCACCAGGTAGCCCAAAAGTCAACCAATACTACGCCTTCCGAGGCCTTTTCAGTGAAGTTTGAATCCGTGAATTCGAATGCCATGTTGTGACAGTTTATTGATTTAAAATTTATTTCGTTTGATAACAATTCAGACGTTGATTCGGTTCCAAAGATACTCAATTGGCTCGACTTAATGTCCGCATATCGACAAGTGTAAATGTTTTATCTTTGGAAAAATTTAGCCCTAAGTTTTGGTTGTTTTTGTAAAATGCAGAAAATGAGGAATTTGAAATGGAATCTGTTTTGGGTATTGGCTGGCATTTTTGCGCTGTTGCTCAAAACTTTTTTGGGCAATGGTTCGAAATGGGTTGAACAATGGTACAGTCGTGGACTCTATGTCGGCGTGCGTTATTTTTTTGATCTCTTGTTCTGGATCCCTTTTCCATTGATGTATTTGTTCTGGATGGTAGTGCTTTGGGCCGCCTGGCGCAAAGTGCAGAGTTGGCGCAAAGTCGGGTTTAACATCGGGCAATTTGCCCTCGGCACCTGCTCATTTATTGGGGCTTTGCTGTTTTTTTTCTTTTTACTCTGGGGATTTAACTACAGTCGATTGCCCATAGAGCAACAACTGGGTTTGACTTTAAAACCGCTGAATAAAATCGAACTGGAGGAAGCATTCAAAAAGGAAACGAGCAACTTGATCGCACTACGCGCCAAAATCCCCCAAGCCCAAAATCGAGCGCTGCGCAGAACGGATTTCCCCGATAAACTGGAAACGACCCTGCGCGAAGGACTGGAAGCATGGCTGGCAGCGCACCAATTTCCTACAGCAGGTAAGGTGAGGGGGCGATTGTTGTATCCTTCAGGCGTGTTTTTGCGCTTCAGTACCGCTGGTTTGTACTTTCCATATACGGGTGAGGGGCACGTAGACCCAGGCTTACACCCCTTGCAATGGCCATTTACATTGACCCATGAGCTGGGGCACGGCTATGGTTTTGGTGATGAGGGAACCTGCAATTTTTTGGCACTGCTTGCCTGTGATGGATCCAAAGACCTGGCGATCCGCTATTCTGGTCGACTCAATTACTGGCGCACCCTCGCTGCGCAATACCGCCGTTACGATCCCGATGCCTTTCGTGCCACACGAGATCAACTTCCCAAAAGTATTCAATATGACTTAGATGCTGTCAACGAAGCCCTATTGCGCTTCCCCGACCTGATTCCCGACTTACAGCCCCGTATTTACAATGCTTACCTCAAAAGTCAAGGCATTGCCGAAGGGGTTTTGAATTATGATCGGGTGGTGATGTTGGCAGAGGCGTATGAGAGAAGCGAAAAGCGAAAAGTGAAAAATTAATGGTGATGAGTGAGAAGTGATGAGCGATGAATTGCTGCCACAGCGAGATTGTCAAAGTTGCTGCGGCAGCAATTCATCACTTATCATTTATCATTTAATTAGCCTCCCGCTTTCTTCGTCTGCGTATACCCCTTTTCCAATAACAACTGCACTACTCGGTCGCGGTGATCGCCCTGTACAATGATTTCTCCGTCTTTGGCCGAGCCACCCACTCCACATTTGGTTTTGAGGTATTTGCCCAATTCTTCCAAGGCGGACTGGGGCCCGGAGAAACCAGTAATCAAGGTCACCTCCTTACCTCCGCGTTGCTTACGATCGATAAAAACGCGTAATTTTTGCTGATTGGCGGGGGCTTCTGCGGCTTCTTCCTCTTCTTCGTAGTTGTATTTGAAGTCCGGATCGGTGGAATACACTACGCCGATGCGTCCTTTGTTGTCTTTGTTGTCTTTTTTGGCCATGAGACGATTTTTTAGAGTGAAAAGCGAAAAGCGAAAAGCGATTACAGCATTTGCGGGTTACTCCTTCACTTTTTTCTCTTTGTATAAAAATAGAAATTGGACATTGAAAAACAATGGGTGAACCTGCTATTCGCTATTTGCTATTCGCTTTTCGCTTTCCAAATAGTGAACGATTGCTTCAAATTGATCAGGAGCGAAGGTTTTCCAGAATCCATCGCGGCGCATCCAGGTGCCCTGGCGTTTGGCATAGCGCCGGCTATTGCGCTTGATGAGTTCAATGGCTTCTTCGCGGGTAATGTCGCCTGCAAAATAATCAAACAACTCTTGATAGCCTACGGTTTGCAGGGCATTCAAGTGGCGTTGTGGGTACAAGCTGCGCGCCTCCGCTTCCAAGCCGGCACTAAACATTTGATCAACCCGCTGATTGATGCGCTGGTACAACTCCTCGCGAGGCAATTCCAGCCATAGATAAATGGGCGTAAAAAAACGTGGCTCAGCCTGCTGGGCCCGGAAACTGGAAAAAGGGAGGCCCGAGGCCCGATAAACCGAAATCGCCCGGATCAAACGTTGAGGATTGGCCTGGTCTACTTGCTCAAAATAGAGGGGATCAACTTGTGCCAACTCTTGTTGCAAAGCGGCAATCCCTTCTTTTTGATACATCTCTTCTACGGCGGCTCGAATAGAGTCAGGAACATCTGGAAACTCGTCCAACCCTTCACACAAGGCTTTGATGTACAAACTTGAGCCGCCTGCCAGGATCACGACTTGGTGGTGCTGGTACAAACGTGCCAAAAGCACCAGGGCGTCCCGCTCATAATCACCAACACTATAAGCTTGTTCGATTGAAAGACTATTGATAAAATGGTGGGGCGCCGTTTGTAATTCTTCTGCACTCGCCTTGGCTGTACCAATCGACATTTCCCGAAAAAACTGCCTGCTGTCTGCGGATAGCACCTCGGTGTGAAAGTATTGAGCCAAACGAATGGCCAACGCCGTTTTGCCACTGCCCGTAGGTCCCCCTACCACAACGAGGTATTTTGGTTCCGAAAAAATGAGCTTTGGCTCCACAGCAGTTGATTTTATTTCCTATCCCTAAAAGCCTGCAAGTTGGAAAAGTTTCCCCATTTTCAAAAATCAAAACTAATTCAAGGCTGTTCTTTAACTTTGCCCAAAACCTGAGAGCAGATGTTTTATTACTTGGTGCGTCCACTAGCCCGTTTGGGAACTTACCTGTTTTTTCAAAAGATTTATTTTGCCAACGAGAATCGTATTCCTCGGGATAAACCAGTTATTCTGGCCATCAACCACCCCACGGGATTCATGGAGCCCATCATCATGGCGGTATTGTTGAAAAAGCCGTTGCATTTTTTGGTGAGAGGTGATTTTTTTTCTAAAAAGATTTACGGTGCCTTACTGCGGGCACTCCACATGATTCCGATTTTTCGCATGCGCGACACCACCGGATTTAGCGGGGTGAAAAGCAATTTTTCTACTTTCGAGGCTTGTTATGCGGGACTCAGATCGGGTAAAATCATCATGATTTTTCCGGAGGGCCGTACTGTGCTTGAAAAACGTTTACGCCCCTTGCAACGGGGTTTGGTGCGGATTGCCTTTGGAACACTGGAGCGTTACCCCGAGTTGGAAGACCTCTATATTGTGCCAGTAGGGGTCAATTTTACTGATGGAGAACGACCCAGAGGCAAGGTGATGATCAATTTTGGGGAACCCCTCTCTGCCCGTTCTTTTTACCAAACTGGTGCTGGCGTAGAGGGCGATCAACTTTTGGTCGCACTGGCCCAAGCACTGGCGCAAAACATCATCATTGTAGAAGATCCTGCCGATGATGTTTTGGTGGAACAGTTATTGATATTAGATCGCAGTGAACGCAAAGAGAAGCTTTTTCCTCTGGTCGAAGACGCTACAGATTGTTTGTGGCGGGAAAAAAACATTGCCAATCGCATCAATTCAATGTCGCTTGAGGAAAAAACTACGCTCAAAACCCATGCAAAGGCGTATTTTAAAGCACTGAAAGCTGCTCAAACGAATGATAAAGCGGTCGCAAAATCTAGCTCAGCTCAGCTAGGAGTAGGGCAGTTGTTGGGGGCGGTTCCAGCTTATTTGGGATATGTTTTTGGGTTTTTACCTGCACAACTGGCCTATTATATCAAGCACAAAAAAGTACGCCGCCTGGAATACAAAATGCCAATCTGGGCTTGTGCAAGTTGGGGGGCTTTTTTGGTTTACTACCTGCTTTGGTTAATGATCGCGGCTACAACCGAGCAGTGGCTGATTCTGCTGGTTGTGGCAATAATGGGAGGTTTCGCCTGGTTTGGCTTGTATTATTTTGAGTCCCTGGCCCAATGGCAGTTTGAACAACATTTCAAACGCCTCGAGTGGAAACTTCAACAACAATTGCAAGACCAACGCCAACACTTATTGCCATTCATCCAAAATCAATGAGCCTAAAGGGTGTGCAACTAGAAATGCACGGATTGAACCGATGCTCAAAATGAGTGCGCGGCTTTTCTCTGGATCGTAATAATAAGCATTGCCGCTGGCCGCTGGGGTCAAGCCTTTAACCACTCCAATCAACTGCCCCTTATGATTGATTACTGGACTTCCAAAATGGTCTTCCAACAGATGAGCATCGCTTAGCCAATAGGTATCTTCAGTTGGTAAGGTGAAGAGTTTGGTACCATAACTCAAACGCAAACTGTGATCAGCATCGGGATATCCAGGATAATTGGGCAACACTTCACGCATGGCCTGGGTTAGCTCATTCCCTTTTTGGGTAGCTTTTTTGCGGGCCTTTTCCATACTTGGAGCTACCTGGTTGCTGTAATGCTGGAGCATACTGTCGACCAGTTGCACCGCTGGATCGTTGGCAATGAGGTCGATATTGGCCAGGAAATCCTCATTGAGCAAGGCACTGATTGATTCAGGTTCGCTGAATTTACTTTTGATCAACAAGGTAGAGCTGAGTTGGGCGTAATCCTTCTGAGCATAAATGGCCTGGCGCATGGCATAAGGTGCCAGGTGTGCAGCGGGAAGTTTGGTGAAATATCGTTCGAGCAATTCAGGCAACAACAACTCATTCTCAGTAGGCGGCAAACGATTGAAAACATCCGGGAAATATTGACTTTCCTCGGTCGTGGGTAGGCGATGAGCCGAAGTCCCCGTTTTTCCCCTCCACATTGTAAACAAGCGTACTCCTTCGAAGAAACTGCATGGACTGTAAACAATACCCTTGGTATATACCTGTGCTGGAGCATAACTGCGCAACTGGTCAAAAGCGGCATGACAAGAGTCCAATAGGCCGCCATAACGGGCTTTGAAGGCCGGATTGGTCGTTAGTTGATGGCGAAATTCGGCTTCTACAAGGGCTCGCTTCTCTAGGGCTTGAGTCAGCAGTTGAATGTCTTCATATTGGCGAAACACCCCATCCTGAGTAATAAAAGGTTCCCGGGTTACATAGTTGCCTAGCGCCCGATCCAAATCTTGATGGCATTGACTTAGGGCTTTGGCATAACGCAATTCACCCATTTGCTGGTGGAGGGATGAACCACTTGGATGCCCCAAAATCAAGTGAGCTGACTGCTCCGGTTCAATTGAACCCCAAGGAATAAATGGATTTTGAGCTCTGGCCTTATTGCTTGTTTTCTCCCGCACCCTTAGCAGTACTCCTACTTGAGAAATGGCATCAGCGGGAAGCAGAAAAACGCCCAGCAATTCGACCCGGGCATACCGTTTGTAATATTGTTCAACTTCCTGGCTTGAATTCAGTCCGGCAAAATGGTTCTCTACGGCAAAGTTTGCTCCATTGGCATCGGTTTCGAAGGATTTAGTCAAAAAACCAAGATTCGCCTGGGCTTGATTAGAGGCCATAGATTTGGAGTGGTGGAAAACCTCTGCGGTCATAAACTCCTGGAGTGGGATACCGGCATTTGGCTTCGCCAACCAGATACCTCCTTGGGTTTCCAATAGTGGCCAGAGGGAGTCAGGCAAGACATGGTAGCTGAAAACGCCAAGCGCCAAACCTTGGTCATTGAGGAAGACCGCATTGCCATATGGAAAACGTAGGGTTGCCTGGGCCAGGCCATCGTGATTGGGCGTATTGAGTTTTTCATAGGCACTTTGTAGCCCAATGCGCTGTAATTTTTCTTGGATTTGAGGCAGTTGATCAATGCTCCAGAAGCCTTCTTGTGCAGGCAGGATGATGGAAAGGAAAATGAAAAAATGGAGTAGAAAAACGTCCTTCATGTTTTGGTGATTCATTTAGAGCTTGTCTAAGTACAACGCAATTTTTGCATTTTTCACCAATAACAAAGGGATAAAAATAAAAAAAAGCCAGCTCAATGAAGAACTGACTTTGTACCGAAGAAGGGACTCGAACCCCCACGCCCGAAGGCACACGCACCTGAAACGTGCACGTCTACCAATTTCGCCACTTCGGCATGGTACCGGAGGCGGGACTCGAACCCGCACACTGTTGCCAATACTGGATTTTGAATCCAGCGCGTCTACCAATTCCGCCACTCCGGCCTCCTATCAAGATAAAGCAGGAGATCTGTATCTCTTGCTCTGACCGCCTTTTTTCATCAGCGGTGCGCAAATGTAGAAAGGTTTTCTTTTATGCGCAATAGGTAGCGTTTTTTTAAGTAAAAATTTTTGATCTGATTTAGTTCCTCAAGGCCAGATTTTTCTTCATCATAGCCTTGAATGATGCCTTCGACTTCGTCAAAAAGTTCCTTTTCTGCGCTTTCAACTTCCTGTTTTACAGCATCAAAAATCGTTTGGTCAAAATCAAATTCCAGTTCCATCAATTGCTCGTTGATGTCCATCATTTCGAGTAAAAAATTTTTCGGAATTTCGTTTTGCCCCTCGACCAATAGCCCTTTTTCTTCCAAAATGTACTTCATCCTTTGGTCAAAATCGCTCAAAGTGCGGTACGCTTCGTTGTTGAGGCTCGACAATTGGAGGATCTCCGCTTGTTTGGCATCCGATTCCAGGGTGTAAAAATCGGGGTGGTACTTTTTGCTGTTGCTCAAGTAACGTTTGCGCAAGTCAGCGTCGTCGAGAACAAAGCTGACGGGGAGGTCGAAGAATTGAAAGAAACGCATGAAGGAAGTTGAGAGGGTTGAGGGAGGTTGAGAAGGTTGAGAAGGTTGAGGCTACCGCGAGTGACTTAGACAAGGACACGTCTAAGTCACTCGCGGTAGCCTCAACCTTCTCAACCTCCCTCAACCTTCCTCAACCTTATTTAAATATTCGGAAAATATCCAGACCATTCGCAAACAACACCAAACCGATTACGATGATGAAGCCCACAATAGTGGCGTACTCCATAAACTTGTCGCTTGGTTTGCGGCCAGAAACGATCTCAAAGAGCAGGAACATCACGTGTCCGCCATCGAGTGCCGGAATGGGCAGCAGGTTCATAAAGGCCAGGATAAGCGATAGGACCGCTGTCATCCGCCAGAAACGTTCCCAATCCCAAACATCGCCAAACATGGTCGCGATGGAAGCAAAGCCGCCCAAACTTTCGGATGCTTTGATCTTGCCTCGGAACATTTGCCCAAAGGCTTTCACTTGATCGCCCAAAAAACTGACCCCTTTTTGTACGCCCATCGGCAAGGCTTGGCCCAGGCTGTATTCTTTGCGCTCAACCTCGAAGTAATAAGCAGGTTCGAACGATTGTACTCCGATTTTACCTTCTTCAGTAGTAGTCAGTGGAACATTTAGCGTGTCCTTGCTGCGGATCACGGTAAGCTCGATCTTTTTGCTTTTTAGGGGCAAAACCTTTTGGGAAAACTGGTGGTAGTAAGGCGTAGATTCGCCATTTACCCCAATCACCTGGTCTTTTACCTTTAGACCAGCTCCTTCAGCGGGTGTTTTTGGTGCCACTTTGCCAATGATGAAGGGCATCCGCACGGTGTATAAGCCTTCGTCTTTGCTATCGTAACTAGACAGGATTTGCACAAACTTGGGATCGATTGGCAAGGTCATTTTTTGGCCTTCACGCTCAATCTCCATGTTTTTGGCGTTGTTGATCACAATTTCGCGACGCACCTGATTGTCACCAAACTCAGTCAATGTTTTACCATTTACGCCCAAAACGTTGTCGCCATCTTTCAGTCCCAGGTCTTTGCCCAGTTTACTCACCGCAATTCCGTATTTGGCATTTTGGGTAGGCAGGTACACCTCACCCCAGGTCCAAAGTACCATACCGTACAGGAAAAAGCCGAGGATAAAATTGACCGTAACGCCGCCCAGCATGATGATCAGGCGTTGCCAGGCTGGTTTGGAACGAAATTCCCATGGTTGAGGAGGGCCGGCCATCTGTTCACGATCCATACTTTCGTCGATCATGCCCGAAATTTTGACGTAGCCGCCTAAGGGCAACCAGCCAATGCCATATTCAGTCTCACCTTTTTTTATTTTGAAGAGGGAAAACCAAGGGTCAAAGAAGAGGTAGAATTTCTCGACGCGGGTCTTGAACCAGCGTGCTGGAAAAAAATGCCCCATTTCGTGCAACACTATCAAGATGGACAGGCTCAAAAATAATTGACCCGCCATAATCAAATACCCCATAATTGCTTTTTGATTTTATTTTCGCAGTTGTTAACATTGTCGAGCACCCTTAGGTTTGCCCCATTTGGGCAAATGTAAGAAAAAATAGACTTGTGCAGCCTCTAGGCAGTGGAGCAAGTAGTATATTTGGACGAAATGCCCAAATTTCTCGAACTAGACTCTTTGCTTAGCTGCACTTGTGCTCATTAGTCTAAAGCGTTTAACTTTTATTTCGCGTATGAACATTTTTTTTGCTTCGAATATTGTTGGAGATGTGTTGGAGTTTGATGAAGAAGAGATTCGACATCTGCAGGTGCTGCGTTACAGTCGCGAGGACCAAATTCAGGTAGTCGACGGCAAAGGCAATTGGTATGTAGCTGAACTATTAGACTTGAGTAAAAAGCGTGCTGTGGCCCGAGTGATCGAACGTACTTCAAGCCCGCAGCGCAAGCCCTATCACTTGCATCTTGCCATCGCGCCGACCAAAAACATCGATCGACTGGAATGGTTTTTGGAAAAAGCCACAGAAATTGGTGTGGATGAAATTACGCCCATCCTTTGCCGAAATTCAGAGCGTACCCAGGTTCGCCTGGATCGTTTGGAAAAAATCTTACTTTCGGCGATGAAACAGTCGCTCAAAGTTTTTTTGCCCAAATTAAACCCTTTGACCCCACTCAAAACGTTTATACAGGGGCAGGAAAACTTTGACGGGCAAAAATGCATTGCCTGGATCAGCGATCCGCCTGGTAAACTATTGCAACAAACGTACGTTTCAGGGGGAAATGTGATTGTGGTCATTGGGCCGGAAGGTGACTTTGCGCCCGACGAAATAGAACTGGCGCTGCAATACCAATTTGAACCTGTAAGTTTGGGACAAAGCCGGCTGCGCACTGAAACTGCGGGCGTCGTGGCAGTACATACGATTGAATTGATGAATGGCTGAGAAGTTAATGCCTCGGCTACGCTCGGCAACGGGCACTTCGGCTACGCTCAGTGACCGGTTGCCGAGCGTAGCAGAGGCATTAACTTTTAGCCCTAAATAATCCATTATGTTTCTATTGATCTTGTTGTTGAGTCTATTTACGCCAGGCCACACTGGCCCTAGTCCAGCGGGCATGAAACTGGCTTTGTTGAAGTACAATGGCGGCGGCGACTGGTACGCCAACCCTACTGCCCTGCCCAATCTGGCGCGTTTTTGCAACCAGAACCTGGGAACTGCCCTGGACATTGAATACGCTACCGTAGAAGTAGGTAGTCCTGAATTGTTCAATTTTCCCTTCCTCCACATGACTGGGCACGGAAACGTGGTTTTTTCCGACATGGAGGCGCAAAACCTGCGGCAATACCTGCTCGCTGGCGGCTTTTTGCACATCGACGACAACTATGGGATGGATCCTTTTGTGCGGGTGGCGATGAAAAAAGTGTTTCCTGAATTGGAGTTCGCCGAACTGCCTTTTAACCATGAAATTTACCGTCAGAAGTACGCTTTCGCTGGCGGGCTGCCTAAAATCCACAAACACGACGATAAACCGGCCCAAGGTTACGGCCTGACCTGGCAGGGGCGACTGATCTGTTTCTATTCCTTTGAGTGCGATTTGGGCGATGGCTGGGAAGATCAGGATGTACACAACGATACGCCAGAAGCACGCGCCAATGCCCTGAAAATGGGGGCGAATTTGGTGCAGTATGTGTTTCAGCAGTAGGGGGGACTAGAAGAGGTCACCCCTCTTCTAGTCTTAAAAGCTTAGCCCTTATTTGTTAATGAAACTGGAGCAGCCCGGTTTCTTCGTCTAATCCTGAAAATTGCCTTGATGGCTATGACTAGTAGCCAGATTGAACCTACCAGCCCTAGCAGCGCAATTACAATACCCAGTCCTTCATTGCCTGAGCAGGAGACTGAACAGGACAGGAACGTCACACCAAATAGTAAAGCCAAAAACAAAAAAATTGAAACAATGGTTAGGAAAAATTTAAGCATTGCAAGACCGAATTCACCGCTCTGCTGCTTGAATTCAGATTTCAATGATTTTAATTCTGCCCTGAGTTCTGCTCTTGATTCCTTAACTGAATTGGTAATTTTGGTCATTAAATGGTCTGATGCAGGGGGCGGTTCAGATTGAAGCTTCAATGCCATTAACTTTGCTTCCCCTCGATCAGTTTTTACTCGACCATCCTGAGCATTACAAAACAAGTTCATACCAACAATCAAGGCTAATCCAGCTGAGCTTACCAGTGTGAAATCGAGCACCTTTTGTTTGTAGTAAGAATGTTTAAACAAGCCTTTTTTATCCCCTCTGTATGGATAAATGAAATAGGCGATAAAAAATACATTACCTAAAATGAACAAAAACCAATAGGGGAGGATCAGGTCATAAGCATAGCTTAAAAAACCCAGAAACAGAGCATCAAATAAAATAAGTACATGTGAAACGGCAATGATGATTCTTGCCGAGATGGCATGGGTGCTGGCCCATTTGGATAAATTTTTCATAGACTTGACATAGTTTGATGAATGTACTTGGTAGTAGTAAATATTGGCTTCGGGAAAGGCAGGTGCAGTTTTTCTGCGTTAAATGAGTTGGGAACAGGCAAATGAATGATAAGTACGGAAAGTGCTTAATTGCCTTGGTAAGTTAACCATCAAATCAAAAGAATGGCAATGATAAAGATTACTTAAATCGGGCGTTTTTGCTGGTTGAGTATGAATGAAAAGTGACTAATGTCTATTTATTTTTTTTAGCAGACAAGGTTGGTGAAATTTTTGCCAATCTTAAGGTTTTTCTTTATCGTTGCAAGGAATTGCCTTCAGCCTACAAACGATCATACCAATGAAAAACCTTCTTCCTTCACTTACCTTCGGTTTGCTTTTTCTGCTTAGCCCTTTGTTTTTACCCCATTTATCCGCGCAAAACCTCCAATGGTGGAAACCTGCTGACACCCCTTTTCCAGTCATTGATGGCCGAGCCTGGCCCTCAGAACTGAAAGATACCCTCCAACGCCTGCCTGGCCGAGCCAAAAGCCTGGTTCGACCACCCGTTTGGGGCCTGTCCCAGCAACCTGCCGGACTTTTCCTGCGTTTTTTTAGCAATGCACCTCAAATCAAAGTTCGGTATCAAATTGTGGGCAACCCCGCCATGCCCCACATGCCCGCAACTGGGGTAAGCGGAGTGGATTTATATGCCATCGACAGCGACGGTACCTGGCATTTTTGCACGGGTAAGTACAGCTTTAAAGACACGGTGGAATACAATTTTGATAAACTGAGTCCTTCGGACAATTATCACAAATTGGGGCGGGAATTCA
Source organism: Saprospiraceae bacterium (assembly GCA_027486765.1). Taxonomy (GTDB): domain Bacteria; phylum Bacteroidota; class Bacteroidia; order Chitinophagales; family Saprospiraceae; genus Haliscomenobacter. The sequence goes on along the minus strand of JAIXOO010000048.1, from coordinate 4,104 downwards.
GATTGTATTTGCCTTTGTACAAAGCCATATCTGGACTTGAGATCGGAGTGGCCGAGGGTAGCAAATTTACCCCCTTGCCATTGATGCAGGAAAAACCCATCGTAGTATATGGGACTTCCATCGCCCAAGGTGCTTGCGCTTCACGCCCGGGAATGGCCTGGACCAATATTTTGTCGCGCAAGCTGGATCGTCCAGTGATCAACCTGGGTTTTTCGGGCAATGGTCGCCTGGAGCCTGAACTGATCGATTTGATCAATGAAATTGATGCCAGAGTGATTGTCCTTGATTGTTTGCCCAATATGACGACCGAACGTTTTACCCAACCGGAGCTGCAAAAACGCATCGTCGAATCGGTCAACAAGATTAGGGCAAAACATCCTACGACCCCCATCCTGTTGACTGAACATGCTGGCTATTCAGAAGGCTTCATGGTGCCTACCCGCCAAACTTTTTACCAGGAAGCCAATCAAAGTTTACAAACTGCGGTGGATCAATTGAGGTTTCAAGACTTTAAGGGCTTGTATACCCTGACTTTTAATGAAATCAATTTTGATTTGGACGCGACTGTGGATGGCACCCACCCCAACGATTACGGCATGATGTTACAAGCGCAAGCCTATGAAAAAAAGCTGCGCCTGATTCTGCAAGAACCCAGCGGAAGTCTGGTTACCCAAATCCCGGTGCGCCAAAGCCGGGAACCTGGTAGCTACAATTGGGAAGAACGGCACAATGCTGTCAAAACCTTACACGCAACGGAACCGGGTAAAATCCTCTTCATTGGCAATTCCATCACTCACAATTGGGGTGGCAACCCCTTAAACAACCGCATCAAAGGGGCTGACTCCTGGGCGCAATACCTCGAACCACTACAAGTCCGCAATCTGGGTTTTGGTTGGGATCGCATCGAAAATGTACTTTGGCGTGTGTACCACGATGAACTGACGGGCATCCAACCCGAAAAAATTGTGCTCAACATCGGTACCAATAACCTTTTGATCAATACCGACGAAGAAATTGTAGCGGGTTTGGCCTTTTTGCTGGAAGCCATCAAAACTCGTCAACCGAAGGCAAAAATTTATGTGCTTGGCCTTTACCCCCGCCGGGAGCGCGAAACCCGAATTCAGCAATTGAATGCCAAGATTCAGCTGATGACCAAAAACCAGGTGGTGAATTATGCCAACATCGGTACGGTACTTTTGCAGTCTACTGGCAAGATTGATGAAAAGCTTTTTTCGGATGGCCTACACCCCAATGCCGAAGGCTACCAACGTTTGGGTAAAACATTGCTGACCGTGCTTAATCCTCCCAAGAAATGAGATTACTGATTTTATCCTTCGCCTGTATGCTGGCGCAAAACCTCCTGAGCCAATCCCGCACCGAGACTGTCGTCTTCCAAAATGGCGTCGATGGCTACAAGTGCTATCGCATTCCTGCCATCGTCAAAGCACCCCAGGGTGATTTGCTCGCCTTCGCCGAAGCCCGCCGCAACTCTTGCAGCGATCACGGTGATGTTCGCATCGTACTCAAACGTAGTGCTGACAATGGCCAAACCTGGACCAACATTCAAACCGTAGCCGAAAATGGCGACCTGCAAGCTGGAAACCCCGCACCCGTTTTTGACCTGAGCGACAAACGTTTCCCGCAGGGCCGCTTGTTCTTGTTCTACAACACCGGGACGGGTTCCGAAGCCGAAGTGCGTGAAGGAAAAGCCATGCGCGATGTGTGGTACAAAACCAGCACCGATGCCGGCCAAACTTGGTCCGCACCCGTAAACATCACTCGCTTTGTGTCCAAACCGAAACAGCCACAGATTAGCTCCGCCTACAATTTTAAAGAAGACTGGCGGCACTACGCCAACACCCCCGGACATGCCCTACAATTGAGTGCTGGCCCTTATCGTGGTCGGATTTTTGTGGCGGCCAATCATTCAGCAGGTCCGCCTCAAGACCAGGGCAAAGACTATTGGGCCCACGCCTTTTACTCCGATGACCACGGCAAAACCTGGAAACTCACGCCCGATGTAACCTACGCGGGCAGCAATGAAAGTACCGCTGCCGAATTGTCCAATGGGGGGATTTTGCTAAACTGCCGCAACCAATCTGGCGACACCAAACACCGCATCATGGCCACTAGCAAAAGTGGCGGCGCCAAATGGGACTCAGTTTATGTGGAGCGACAATTACCCGACCCCGTTTGTGAAGGCAGTATGCTGAACTATACCACCAAATCTGGCCAAAAATGGCTGCTTTTTACCAACCTGGAACAGCAAAACAAACGTGAGAATCTGGTCTTAAAGATCAGCACCGATGAGGGGCAAAGCTGGCACAAAGGCAAAACCATTTACCCAGGTGCCGCGGCTTATTCCGACCTGGTCATTCAGCAAGATCAGAACATCGGAGTTTTGTACGAAAAGGACGGCTACGCCAAAATCGTGTATGCGCAAATTCAGCCCGAAAGCCTTTTTGATTTGCAGCAGGTCACTCAGACCGATCGCTGGAAAGGTTTCGAACGGGTGCATTTTCAATTGGACCAACAGCGGGCCTATTACGTCAAACCAAAACAAGCACTGGCGGGTAATCCATGGGTATGGCGGGCTTCTTTTCCCGATTGGCACACTGAAATGGATAGTTTATTGCTTGCCAAAGGTTTCCATGTAGTTTTTGTACATGTGGATGACCAATATGGTAGTCCGGCGGCGATGCAGGCCTGGGATCGGGTCTATGCGCATTTGGTGGATAACCTGAATTTTGCGCCCAAAGTTGCCCTGGAAGCCGTCAGTCGGGGAGGCCTTTACGCCTATGCCTGGGCCAAACGCAATCCGGACAAGGTGAGTTGCATCTACGCCGAAGGACCTGTTTGTGACATCAAAAGTTGGCCTGGCGGCAAAGGTAAGGGGGCAGGGGATGCCAAAAGTTGGGCGCAATTGTTGCAAGTTCTGAAGCTGAGCGAAGCTGAAGCTCTTGCTTTTAAGGACAACCCCATCGACAATCTGGAAGGGCTCGCTTCGTTCAAAGTGCCGATTTTACACGTCATTTCCAATACCGACAAAATTGTACCCTCAGATGAAAACACTTATCCATTGGTGCAAAAATACACCGCCCTTGGAGGCCCCGCTACCATTTACCCGGTAACAGCTGGCCCCCAAACCCTGGAGGGTCACCATTACCCCATCCAGCGAGCGGCAGAGTGGGCAGATTTCATCATGGCCAACTCGTATCCAGTCAAAAAGCCACTGCCCAATCGGGGTTATTTCCAGACCCGCAATGCACTGGCCAATTTTCAAAGGGTAATTACCCGGGATAAAAAGGCGACTGTTGCTTTTTTAGGTGGGTCGATTACCTTCAACAAAGGGTGGAGGGATAAAACCAGCGCCTATTTGCAGGAACGTTTCCCCGATGTGCAATTCACTTTTATTGCAGCGGGTATTCCTTCGCTGGGCAGTGTGCCCCATGCTTTTCGGGTGCAGCAAGACATCCTGGAAAAAGGTAAGGTTGACCTTCTGTTTGTAGAAGCCGCTGTAAATGACCGGGGCAATGGCACCGATAGCCTGACCCAAATCCGGGCCTTGGAAGGCATCATCCGCCACGCCAAACGCAGCAATCCCCGGATGGACATCGTCATGATGGCTTTTGCGGATCCAATCAACATTCAGCAATACGAGCAGGGAAAAATACCGCTGGAGGTTAAGAATCAGGAAAAATTGGCTGAATACTACAATTTACCTTCCATCAATATGTCGAAGTTGGTGCAGGATAAAATTGCGGCCAAAGAATTCACCTGGGCCGACGATTTTAAAGACCTGCATCCTTCTCCTTTTGGGCAGGAGTTGTATTATTCGGCAATCAAAAGTTTGTTTGAGACTTGTTTTCAGCGACCACAAACGGCTGCAAACTCCTTTCCAACTGCATTAAACAAAGGCAGTTTTGAAAAAGGGAAATACCTGGGGATTGAAAATGCCCAATTGGACAAGAACTGGAAAATCGACCCCAATTGGACCCCAACAGATGGACTGCCAACCCGCGATGGTTTTGTCAAGCGGCCTATGTTGGTGGCTACAAGTCCTGGTAGCCAGTTCAATCTGCCTTTTACTGGAACAGCCATTGG
>JAIXOO010000299.1 GCA_027486765.1 Saprospiraceae bacterium | reverse complement strand
TTGCCGACGGTATCTCCAAAAGTATTTGTTCAGGTAAGCTAATTGCTTCATGTTGAATCAGGATGCGGGTGTTCGAGTCTACAAAGATGCACAATAAGTTGGAAACCCGCAAATGGGGCGTTTGGTTGTGGGGGGAATAGCATGGAAATTCAAATTCTTTGCCCCAAACAGCAAATATGGCACGATGAAAAAGTAAAAAATGGTATCGTCTTCGCCTTCACACTAATCTTACTGTTCCGATGTATGACTCTGATGTTCAGCTCTTCACTAAAAGAAAATAAAATACTTGGGGCCTCCTCCCACCAGAGGTCGCTCTTACTAAAATAAGCAAGGGCTAGGCCCTTGCTCTTCAACACCAATTTGAATAATATCAAATTCTCATAAAAAAAGGAAGCGTGCGTTGAGCCTATTTCACAACGACCTAAAAGAATTTGCGCTACAAAAAACAGACTTTCTGTTTTTGTATTTAGTTCTTATATTGATTGTACACAAGGTTTTTTAAAAAGTGAAGTGAATCATAAGCATAACAAATAAAATATTGATGCGTTTTTGGGTTTTAACACTCGGATATGTAAGCTTTTCCGATTTTAAAGTCCAGTGTAGCACAAACCGTATTTGCTTCATCTGTTGCTCCCCAATCCTCGTTCATTAAAAAGATACTATTCTTTGCGCGTGACGGTACAGTATTTCAGGTGTAAGTACCAGATTATAAAGATAAAGTTTCTGGAGGTTTGAGTGAAAGAAGGAAATGGAAAAAGGGAGGAATCAAATTTCCTCCCCTTAATATAACAAATTCTCATAAAAAGATATGCTTTTATCCAGGTAGCCACTGTTTATAGGCAAGCTTATGCGTTAATGCATTAGCGATGCAGCACCACCATTTTTTTGGTGTAGGTGAACTCGGCAGTTTCCAAGTTGTAGTACAACACCCCGCTGGCCCGCAGTTGCTCCTGCTTGAGGATTACCTGGTTGTTACCTTGGGAATAATTACCCTCTACCCGATAGATCAAAGCTCCCTTCAAATCCCGGATGGTCAGTACTGCCTTCGTTGCCTTGGGCAAGTAAAATCCTACCATTGTTTCCTCGGAGAACGGGTTGGGGGCGTTCTGGCGCAGGGCAGCGCGATCAGCGACTGCTCCTGCACCAAAGGTCAGTTGGACACCCATTACTTCGTCGGATTGGTTGTAAGCCTCCATGTTGGTCAGGCGGCTGTTCAGCATCAGTGCTCTACTGAGGGCAGTATTGGATTCGGCCTTCAGTTTGAGGGTAAAGAGGATCGTTTCACCTCCAGCATTCCCTGCGGAGGAACCCGCGAGGGAGGAGGCACCCGCGAGGGGTGCCCGTACAAAGGAAGTTGTAATTATTCCGTTTCTAGTAAATATTCCAAAGTTTTCAGCCTTCATGACTCCTGTGTAATCAATGCCTTCGATGGTCGCCAAATTTGGATCAACATTCAGAGTAAACTGATACCCCTGGATCTTGGCAAGGTCTTTGGCTTTGAATACGATAGAGTAGTTTTCTCCCTTTTGCAGTTGTTGTTCATCCGTTGTGATGATCATGGTTTTGTCGCTGCGGGTTTCTACAGCTACTGCACCACTCGTGCTAGCATTGCCATTCACATCCCCCATCTTGATGGCGATGAAGTCGGCCTTCACCTTGCCTTCCAGGTCATTCACATTCGCCACTTCAGGAAATGGAACCGACCAAGGGTTGCTAGGATCAGGGAATTTGTAAGTCGCATCCACAAACTTCCAGCTTGGTACACTCGTGAACTTCGTATCGATGTTCAGAATCAACTTCCGAATCTGAATCATGTCCAGAGTAGTGATCGAGCGGGAATTGTTCACGTCAGCGGCAATCATTCTGTATGGATTATCCAGCGCTTTGATGCCCAGAATGTGTTTCTGAATTTGCACCAGGTCGAAGGTAGATACCCCGTTGATGTGGTCTTTGTCCAGTTGTGGGCTCACCGTGTAGTCGCTGCCTTTGGCCAGGTTCGAGAATTGGTAAGTGCCGTTAGAGCCTGTATTCTGGTTCATTTGTGCACCACCACTCAGGTCGACATTTACACCAAGGACAGGTTTCAAGTCATCGGTTGTGATCAAACCACTGATTTCACCCAGAGTGGCACTGCCTGCACTTACCTTACGGTTGTCTTGTACTTCAACGTAAGTCACACAGAAATCGTGGTTACCTACTTCATCCCAAGCGTGCAGCTCAACCAGGATGGTCTTGCCTGCATCTACACAGTTGAAATTCAAGCCAGTTTTGGCTGGGTCGGCCTTCTCCCCTACCCGATTGATCGAGTACTTGGTCACCAGTTTCAAGCCATCCTTGGTTTCAGGACCCTGACCGTTGCAGTCGTAAATCTTCGATGCCACAAAGTCGGAAGCCCATACTGCCATCATACCGCCATTGTTTCCGTCAGGCATCAGTTCGGTGCTCAAACCATTGATACAAATCGGTGCAGGCGCCTTGCAGTCTTTCACCACAAATGGTATCCGGGTCGCTACACTCAGGTTGCCACATTCATCGCGACCTACCACAATCAGATCGTGCAAGCCTTCAGGCAGATTGCTCACGGTGATTTCAAACTTGCCGTTGCCCAAGTCCTTGGTGCTCCAGCGTGGCGTAGCGTACATGATCATCTTGCCCGCATCCAGGGTCTGGAAGGGTGCAATCATCAGCATTTGGCGTTCCAACTCTACTTTGTTCGTGCAGTTGTCCTTGATTGTCACCACCTTCGTGATGCTCGCTGAACATGCGGCTGGATCAGTACAGAAAGTATCGCGGATGCCACTTACAATTGGACGCTCTTCGTCGTACACCTTGATGATTTGGGTGTACATGAACGAGTGGTAGTATTCATCCGAGCACTTTGTCAACGTGGACTTCAAGCTCGACTTGTACACGTTCTTAGGCGCAGTATCCCCCAAAAAGTGGAAGTCTTTGCTTTCGTTGATGGTCGTGTTTTCAGACAGGTAGAATTCTTCGTCCCCATCCCGGTCTTCGTCCCGAACCAGTACATAGATCGCCGCCTTGCCGTAGTTGTTGAAGTTGGCACGATCTACCACGTATACATTTCCGCCCGCCATAGGGTCGCCACAAACATCGTTGTACACACACCAGTTGATTACTGTATACGTACGGAAAATCTTGTAACATTCGTCGTCTGAAGCGTCGTAACGCTTGTCCGTCACATTCACCGCCAGGATGTCACAACCCAATTCCCGGGTCTTCACCGTATCAATGATCGGTGTTTTGCAGTCCGAGGATACGTCTTTGGGGAAACAAATATCGTATTCCCGTACTGGCAGTATCGTGATGCGTTGGGTACAAGTGATCGTGATTGGCCCTTTCACCGTTTGTTTGGTCAATGTCCAAATCCGGTCAATGTAACCTGCACCACACTTCAGCTTCTTCACAGTGCTGTACACGATGTCCAGCGCAGCACAATCGGCACCACTGCTCACCGTTACATCTCCCCAGATGGCGGCGGAAGCCGTGCGGTCATCGATGGTTGCCAGGTTCTTGTCTTCACAATAGATGGTCACATCCCGAGGCGCGATACAAGTTGGCGTTACCTTGTCTTCCAACAGGAGGTCATTCCAGCAGAAATTGCGATTGCCGCTGGCGTCTTCACCCCACAGTTCGATCGTTACCCGTTCCGTCAAGTCACAGCAGAAGAACTCTACAATGTCTTGCAGTGGCGTCATCAATTTACCCTCTTTCAAGATGAAGGTCTCACCAAAGTCAGCCAGATCGCCATCACCGTTGATGTCAAAACCGTCCGCCTTCGTCCAGTCACCATCTGCGGGCATTGGGTCCAGTTTGCCGTTGCCGTTGCTGTCGTAGCCCTTGGCAATGAAGCTGGAAGTACAGTTTTCTGGTACATTGCGGCGTACCCGAATCCAGGCCAGTTTGCAGTTGTCCCAGCTGCCTTCGTCAATGTCGGCAGCAGTCACCTGCGCATATCCATTGGTGTAGCCGTTGGCATTGCTCAAGGTAACATGCAGGTCATCGTCACACTTCATCACCGGAGCGATCTTGTCAATCACTTCAAACTCGAAGGAGTCACGTACTGCATTGTAACAACCATCGTAAGCATCAATGATCAGACGGTGACGACCTACTGGTAAGCCGGTCATCATCCCATTCATCACTGCGTACTCCACTTGTTCCCAGGTATTGGTAGCCACCAATATCCCTTTCACGTAGCGGTCTTTGGTTTTTACGCTGACCGATACATTGGCTACGCCACAATTGTCCGTCACGGCTACCCCGAAGGTCGATTTGATGCCTGCGGCACTGATCGGGAAGGCTGCCGTGCAGTCCATCGGCCCGGTAGACAGAGCATTCGGTGCGTGGTGCGCGTATTCCAGGCTTGGTGCCTCAAAGTCGCCGATCTTGATCAGGATGTGCAAGGTATCTACAATACCACCTGCACACCAATCAAAGATGTACAACTCGCGGTCGATCTTCAGACCTTTGCCACCACAGATCGGGAATTCGGTATCCTTGATCTGTACGGAGTAATTGCATTCTATCTGATCCAGATAGAACTGACGGTTCAGGTCAGGTAACATATGGAAAGTACTGTTGATGCGCGGCATCCAGTCTCCCTTTTGGATCAGGTTCTTATCTGCACTACAATTGTTGTATTCCACCACCCAATTGTAGTTGGTAGCTCCTGCTGCCACTCCACTTTGGGTTTTCACCCCGCTGCGGTTGGTATTTACAAAGCCAAATTCATTCAGAGCAGGGCGTCGCAGTTCAATTACCTGAACCGTATCTTTGCTCATGCCGTTACAGCTCGAAGTAGCCGCCCAGGTCCGGTAGATTCGGGCCCACAAGCCATTTTTAGCCAGTGAGTCACAACCATATGTTACTAGGCGATCGCTCCATTTCACACTCAAGCGGCAGGTAGGATCACAGCTCGTAAATTCAGCAATACCCAGGTTAAAAACCTCATCCGCTACAGTTCCAGCTACAATCGTACCGGCTGGGCTTTGGCGTGGTGATGGTTTTACCCCAAGGTTACCTACCGTTTTAGGATTGTTCAACACAAAGTCAGTATCAAAGCAATAAATTGGCGTTTTGCTGAAGTCTGCTCGAACAATCTTGGGCTGGCTGCCATCTTCTACTACGATTTCTCCCCAACAGAAGAAGTCTGGACAACGTCTGTCTTTGATCAGGTAGCGCAAACGCTGGCCTGCATATTTGCCCGTCACCAGGTTGTTGAGCACGGGTTGACCATTGATGTCGGCTACCAGCAGTTCGTAATGAGTACTTGATGTAACGAGGTTGCTGCCCGCAAGTACCATCTCTGGCGTAATCAGCCGCTCGCAATTGTTGTCCAGTTTTATCTTCACCTCTACACAGGCAATAGGACGACAAGCAATGGCAAAGGTAAAATCGATCGTTCCATTCACGTTGTTATCATCCAATGCCCCAGGGTAATCCGTTTGGGTTTCACCCGTTGGTTCACTGTTTGGCGTCAAGGTGAAGGTGTTCGAGGAGATACCTCCAGCGACGGGGGTATCACTACCGTTGTCGTTGTTGTCTACAGCATCACCACGATCGGCACCAGGATAGGACTCTTTGTCTTGCAAAGGCTGGCCTAAAGCGAAGTTGCTTGCGGGAATGTGCACAAAGTAGTCGCCCTCGGTCAACTGATCGAAGTAGTAGTAACCATTCGCATTTGTGCTCGTGCTCGCAACTGGGGCAGTTACACCCACCGTTGCGCCAGAGGCGTACAACGCAACTGCTACATTCGCCAGCGGCATGTCCGTGCCAGTGTTGAAAATGCCGTTGTCGTTGTTGTCCATGAACACGTAGTTGCCTACCGCTACCTTCTCTGTGCGGAACGTGAAGTCGATCGTTCCGTTCACGTTGTTGTCGTCCAAAGCGCCAGGGTAGTCCGTTTGGGTTTCACCCGTTGGTTCGGCGTTGGGTGTCAATGTGAAGGTGTACGAACTGATACCACCATTGACAGGGGTGTCGCCACCATTGTCGTTGTTGTCGGTATTGTCCGTATTGTCTGCGCCTGGGTAGCTCTCTTTGTTGAACAAAGGCTGACCAGAAGCAAAGTTACTTGATGGAATATGCACAAAGTAGTCACCTGTAGTCAGGTTATCGAAGTAGTAGTAGCCATTAGCGTTGGTGCTCGTGCTCGCAACCGGGGCAGTTACACCCACCGTTGCGCCAGAGGCGTACAACACCACTGCAACATTCGCCAGCGGCATATCCGTGCCATTGTTGAAGATGCCGTTGTCGTTGTTGTCCATGAACACATAGTTGCCTACTGCTACACATTCGCCAAGTAGAGTGGTTTCGAATATTTCCTGGCAACCATTGGCGTCTGTTACTGTTACACGATAGGTACCGCTGTTTAAGCCTGTTCTATCTTCAATGTTGTTCGTACCTGCAATGTCAGCCCAATCATAAGTGTATGGTGCTGTACCACCAGAAACAGTAATGTCTATTGCACCATCATTGATAATACAGCTCGTTGGGTTGGTAACAGGTGCATTCAGGACGATTGATAGTGGATCAACTACGGTAATCACCTTCCTTTCTGTATCAGTACAGCCATTAGCGTCTGTAACAACCACTGTATAAGTCGTGGTAGCCACAGGGCTAACTATCCGAGCGGGGTCGGTACTGTTGTCATCCCATAGATAAGAAGTACCGCCACTAGCAGTCAGGGTAGCTGAACCACCTGACTGGATGATCATATCGTTGGGTGTACAAGATGCATCTGTAGCAGTGATTGCTGCCACTGGCTCTGGGTAAATGGTTACACTCACCGTCTCACTGGCATCGCAACCGTTCGCATCAGTATAAGTATAAGTCACCGTATAGGTACCTGCACCTGCTGTGCTAACATCCAGGCTAGCGGTGCCTGCTGCTCCATTGGACGTAAAGCCTGCTGGGGCAGTCGTGGTGAATACCCCGCCTACTGGGCTGGCTGTGAAGCTCATGTCGGCTCCGTCAACGCACACGTTGGCAGGGTCAGACAAGGTCACTACTGGTTCTGGGTAGATCGTTACCGATACGGTTTGTGAAGCATCACAACCGTTCGCATCAGTATAAGTATAAGTTACCGTGTAGGTACCTGCACCTGCTGTGCTAACATCCAGGCTTGCGGTGCCCGCTGCGCCATTTGATGTAAAGCCTGCTGGAGCAGTCGTTGTGAACACACCATCTATTGGAGTGGCTGTGAAGCTCATATCGGCTCCATCAACGCACACATTCGCAGGGTCGTTCAGCGTAACTACTGGTTCTGGGTAAATCGTAACCGATACAGTTTGTGAAGCATCACAACCGTTCGCATCAGTATAAGTGTAAGTCACCGTGTAGGTACCTGCACCCGCTGCACTTACATCCAGGCTTGCGGTGCCCGCTGCGCCATTTGAGGTAAAGCCTGCTGGAGCGTTCGTCGTGAACACACCACCTATTGGGCTGGCTGTGAAGCTCATGTCAGCTCCATCAACGCACACATTCGCAGGGTCGTTCAGCGTAACTACTGGTTCTGGGTAAATCGTTACCGATACGGTTTGTGAAGCATCACAACCGTTCGCATCAGTATAGGTATAAGTCACCGTATAGGTACCTGCACCCGCTGCACTTACATCCAGGCTTGCGGTACCCGCTGCTCCGTTGGATGTAAAGCCCGCTGGTGCGTTCGTCGTGAACACACCTCCCACTGGGCTGGCCGTGAAGCTCATGTCTGAGCCATCAACGCACACATCCGCAGGGTCACTCAGCGTCACTACTGGTTCTGGGTAGATGATTACGTTAACAATCGCCTGATCAGCAGCACAACCTCCAAATGCGGCAAAGTTATACGTAAAAGTATAGGTACCCACACTCGAACCAGTGGGGTCAAAACTGCCCATGATTGCGTTGAAGGTACCCCCTGATGGGTTCGAACCACCTGCACTCCAAGTACCCCCAGTGTCCTCACCTATTAGTAAACCGTATAAGTCAATACTTGTAGTAGACCTTTGACAGATTGTGGTGTTACTGCCTGTGCCCGCCTCTGATTGCATTTGTGAATCAATCGTAATAGTTGCAGATTTACTGCAATTATTTTCATCTGTAACAGTAACACTGTATGCACCTATTCCAAGATTGCTGCGGTCTGCCGGGTCATTATTCCCTGCTAAATCAGCCCAATTGTAGGTGTATCCTCCCTCGCCACCGGTTACTGTCAAATCGATTGAGCCATTGTTACTACAGGTAGCTTCATTTTTCGTAAAACCAATAACAATCTCATCTGGTTCTGTGATAGTATAAGTACGAACTTTAGTACAATTGTTAGCATCAGTTACGGTTAAGGAATAGGTTCCTGCTGCGAGTCCATTTCGGTCTTCTATGTCATTGGTTCCTGCAATATCAGCCCAGTCATAGGAATAAGGAGCAGCCCCTCCCGAAACATTAACACTAATTGTACCAGTGCTTGCCCCATGGCATAATATACTGGAAGAACCCCCAGAAATGATTAAATCAATCACATTCTTCGTAATACAATTACTAGTATCCCTACATTCTCCAGCCGGAGTACAGGTTGTCGCTCCTGTAACAACAACTCGATAATGAGTTGTTTGTGATAGTGGGCCAGGGTCATAGGTAGCGCCATTTGCGCCAAGAATATCCGAGAACCCTGTATTACAATCAATTGTACTTTTTTGCCATTGATAAGTGAGAGTCCCTGCTCCAACACTTGCAGCAGTAGAGATAGTCGTTGGACTGGGGTCAGCCCCACTACACAAGGTTTCGTTCCCCCCTATGACTGGAGCTGAAACAGTATTAACAGAAATATTTAGCGTAATTTCAAAAGCACCACACTCACCATATTCCCAACTGCCATCGGACGAAAGTTTGAATTGTGTACACCCGGCCCCATTAATAGTGAGTGAATTATCACAAGGGTTAAAGACCATATTGGGATTGGTAACAAGTTGGGTCCAGGTGCCTTCCGAAATTGCGCCCTCAAAACCCATAATATCTTGCAAATAGTATTTTTCTCCTGGCGTAAAATTGCACACATTTCTATTAACAATCATATTATCATTATCCGGGCAACATTCAGTAGTAATGCTAAGGCCTTTAGGCTTTCCATTAGTAGGATTCCCTATGTTCAGGCTAGGTTGTTCAACAAGATTGGTGTTAAAAGCAGCAATGCAGTTTTCAAAGGCCCCAACATACAAAAGGTTAGCAGTTTTGCTAAAAACGATCGCACGTGCTCCCCAAAAACCAGATTGTCCATTACCTGCATTAGCTCCTGAGTTTACATTGTCAGATACAGTGAGTAAGAGCGCTCCATTTGGATCGTATTTACGAATTTTCACTTCAACACCTGCTCCTGTCACACGATTAAATACGATGTAGGTATTTCCATTTGCATCTCTAGTGAGGCCCATCGGAGCGTCATCAACTACAGGCCCGGAAGGAGGCGCTGGTAGTCCGGTATCCAACCATAGAGAACCAGCATTAGTTGCCGGATCAGTATACAAGGACTTATCGAGTGAACCTCGATAAATATGCCCCGTATAACGCTCTGCAGCATACCAATATTGATCATCTACATAAAAACCCCATACCCTCATTTGACCATTTCCAGCCGGATTAGGATACGCGGCTTGTATATTCATTTTACCAATTAGGGAGCCATCACACAAATCATACGCCTCTACTGTCGCATTGGCATTATTTGGCATGTACATGATCCCATTACGGGATCCAAAATTAAAACCAAGGCGGTTATCATTAGGTGGGAGTAAGTAATCTTGGGATAAATCCTCGCCATATGACCTGAATTTCCAGAGATCTCCTTGAATGTTGTTGGATACAAGTGAAGGGCTCCCAACATATACGTTTCCATTGAGATCAACAGCCAAACCATGTGGGTTATTTATAGATGGATACCACGGGCTACCTATTTCTGTTACGGCACCTGTGCCTGCATTAATGCGAAACTTGTGAATGGCATTTTTGGGGGGTTCATCGTTGAGATAAAGTTTTTCCGCACAGGTAGATTGCCCATTCACAATTCCTGCTACAAACAACAACTGGAAAATTAACCAGAATAATGAACACCTAGTTGTTAGGTTTGGCGAGCTCCACCGAGCATAATTGTTCACCAAGGTACCCCTTCTGGGGGTAATCTGCAAGAAAGATTTACCAAGCATGAGAAAACGATTTTGTTATATAGCGAAAAAAATCAAGTCAATGAACCCCCTAGTTCAAGTGCCCCCGTGTTGCCATTGAACTTTCCCAAAGTAATTAGTAGATTAAAGTTTTGGAAGCTCCTTTTGAATCAAAAGAAACCGAGATAGGTGGAACAAAAGTAGACCTTACTCCAAGGAAATAATGCACAACAGATGGGTTGAAAAAGTATGACTGTAAGTGTCAAAAAAGTATTAACTCCTCAGTTAGTCATTTTCTAAAAACCTAACAATCAATTTTTTAAAAAACAAATCACTTTTAAACCATATAAACCCCTGCAACAAAAGATACTTTTATACGTAACTTGCCCCAAGTATTTTGAACTTATACTTTCTATCCCATGGTAATTGGATCAATTTTACCCACAGCTTTGTGGTCTGATGATTTATTAATTAATCTCAAGCAAGCGGGATACTCCTTTGAATTGCAATGCAACAGCTTTGGTGAATTCGTAGAACGATACAACACCGAATCAGGCATTGATATCATCATCACCCATATACCTAATTCAGATCAATTCTCTCAAATTGGGAAGTTGAAAAAGTTGATCCAAGGTGTCAAAATTATTGTAATTGCAGAAGAAGTTTTGCATGAACACTTTGAAGCCAGTTTGGGGAATGGTGCCGATGGGTACTTTATTTACCTTGACGACTTAACAATGTTGTACTATGCACTGGAACACACCTTGAATGGGGGAATGTATATTGCGCCACAAGTGAGTCATTTTTTTATTGAGTACATTGAGCGTCAACAATTAAATTCGGTTGACAAATTTAACGCTAGAGACCTGTTCTTACAGTACCAACTTTCTGACCGAGAAATTGAGATTGCAAGGCTGCTGGTTCAGGATCAAAGTTATGCGGCAATTGCTGATCAGCTTTGTCTGAGCATCAACACCATCAGAAATCACGTTAAACATTTGTACAAAAAACTAGGCGTGCATTCTAAATATGATTTACAAGAAATGTTTTCAGATTAAGTCTTTCATTACGAATCAACAAGTATTCGTACAGCTGGCATAGTACCTATATTTTAATTCGTTTCTACCTTTAATTTTTAATTTTTGATAAAGTTGGCTAGCATAGAATCGTACAGTATTAATGTTGAGTTCCAGCAATAATCCAATCTCCTGATAAGAATGTCCGGTAACCAAAAAAGGAATGATTTCTTGCTCTCTTATGGACAATTGATTATCTGATAACGCTACTTCCAAATGTTTGAGTTCGACCTGACCAAATTTCGGCTGCAGGTTGATCAACGAGCCATTAAACACAGGTGCATAAAATCGAAAACCCTGAGTTATTTTTTTCAAAATCCAATGCACCACATCTATGGGTTCGTTCTGTGGTATCAAAGCATCAAAATATTTAGCACTGGTAAATGCAAATGAATTAATGTAAATAAGGTCGACGATACCTATTATCTTAACCTTAGGGAATTTTCTTCGAAACGCCTGAACATATGAAGTTTTAAATGCAGGATATAAAACCCAAAAAACTATGTCTGCATTCAATTCACCACTAATGGCCTGTTCAAAAGTTCGGTGAATGTCAGTCAGAACCAGTTCAACATCATTTTTAAGGTAGCGTTTGAAATGTTTGACTGTAGCAAAATGATCCCCGATCAAAGCTACTTTCAGGTTAGACGAAGTAGATTTCATATCGAATTCGGATTCAAACGTAACATCAATAGCAATAGAACTCTCCACATAGGCAAGAGGAGAAATCATGCTGAGATTAAATTCAATGGCTTAAGCTAAAATTGGAATAGGTAGCAAAAGAATGGGATTCGAGGTGAAAAATGGGGGCAAGAAATTCCACACAGGTTATTGCCCCCAACGAATGCGAAAAATAGTCATTGAAACAAAATAACAATCACAAACCACCTCTACATCACCTCTACAAAGTCAACTTTAAAAAAAATACATTAAACAGCGTTTTAGAGCGCCTCGACAAATCCCCTTATCGACTTGGCGAATAGAGTAGGTTCGTGAAACATCATATAATGCCCCGAGGCGGGAAAGTTGATATTGCTTACTTTATTCGTGGTGAGCTTCGGGATCAATGCATCTCGCAGTTGTTTGGAGACGGCAAAATCGTATTTACCCCAAAGGAAAAGCACCGGTTTTTTGAAATGCTCGGCCAGGGAGTTTGAATAGTCCTTTGTAACGATTTCAGGAAAAAGCCCTTGATTACTTTTAAGGGCTCTCTTGGTAAACTTAAAGTCGTCGTTATTGACTTTAATGGTTACCTCGCCAATTTTTTCCACTACCCGGTATGCCAAGAAATTGGCAAGGGTTTCGTCCTTGGCTTTGTTTTTGACGTCTTCCCAATAGGTAACATTTTCCTTTTTTGCAATGCGCGCATTTGCTTCGCTGAGAATATCTTCTTGTGTAGTTTTAAACAAAACAGTACCATTATCTACACCTGCTGCATTGATCCAGGCAACAATTTTTGCTTGACGTGTAGCATCACTTAAATAAGCAGAAGTCAACATGCCACCCCAACTATGCCCAAACAAGACGATTTTTTTGCCGGGATATCTAATGATCAATTGATCGATCACCTTATCACAATCTTCCACATATTGGCTGATCGTGTAATAAGCTTTGTTGTCTGGGCCTTGTGATTGTCCAGATGCTCTTTGTTGCCAATAAGCCACCAAATACTGGGTTTCCAATTCTTTAAACCCCAGTCCTCCCTGGTAATTCCTAAAATCCAGGGCATCCGACCCAGGGCCACCATGTACAGCCAAAACGATGTATTTGGCATCATTTTTACCATAAACCCATACAGGCATGGTTTCCTCCTTGTTGGTAACAGTAAAATTGGCCTCAGGTGAGAAGCCATCAAATTGATCGGATTTCTTACAAGACCAGAGAGTTAACGTAATGACCAAAAACAGTATAGGACTGAATATTCTAGTTAGCATGATTTTTAGATTTTTATGAACGGATTGATTTTATGGGAGCCTGGCTCCGCAAATAATTCAAATATGCTAAGCCTCCGAGCGAACAAACCCGGAAAGACAAAGCTTTCCGGGCATAAAACACTAGCGAGGTAGATAATAGGTTTTTATGAACGGATTCTGTTCATAGTGAATCTATTACCTTTTGTTCTTTTTAAAAACTACGTTGCTTCTTTGTTTCTCTGCGCCAGGATCTAAACCGAATGCGCTGGCATTAAAAGAGTCGACATAATCAAATCCGAGGTTGCTCATCACATTGAGCAGGTCTGTCAGCGTGCGTACTCCTTGTCCGCCATTTTTATTGGATTGCAAGTATTCGTACAAGCGCTCCATCTCGGCTTTGTAGTCGGAATTTTTCCAGTCGATGGTCAGGCCAATTCCGCCCAGAAGTTTAGTGTTTTCAACAGTAACTACGATGTAGGTTGGAAGTTTGGTTGCGTCCACTTGTTGAGCACTGAGTTTAAGGCTCCACAGGACAAAGAACATACATAGTGTGAAAAAACGTTGAATTCGCATAGTAT
The DNA here is from genome assembly GCA_027486765.1 of Saprospiraceae bacterium. Taxonomy (GTDB): domain Bacteria; phylum Bacteroidota; class Bacteroidia; order Chitinophagales; family Saprospiraceae; genus Haliscomenobacter. The sequence goes on along the minus strand of JAIXOO010000299.1, from coordinate 25,051 downwards.
TGGATTTAATGAAAACGAAATCGATTTAGATCACCCGGCTGCAGGCTGTGACACCAGTTTTACTTTGCAATAAGGAACTTGGCACTCTTGGTAGCATGGCCGTTGCGAATAACTGCGTAATAGATTCCTGCATGCAGATGGGACAAATGGAATGAACGCTGGTAGGCAGTATTCTCCCCTGACAATGGTACTGAGAACACCTGCCTGCCTAACGCATCGTACACGAATAATTCATTTTGTTGAAGAGGGAGCCCTTCCATTTTGAGGGTAAAATTTCCATCATTTGCTGTGGGAAGAACTTGTAAAGTTGCCTTTTCAAAGGCCGTTGCTTCTTTGGTTTTCACAAGAAACTGATCAACCAGGTCTGCTCTCCAAATACCCCGCCCATATGTAGCCGCGTAAAGTTCACGGTCTCCGGGATGAATTTCCAGTTCGGACACAATTACATTGGGCAGGTTATTATTGTACTGTTCCCAGGTACGACTACCTTCGCGCAGGTACCAAACCCCCAGATCTGTTCCAATGTAAACAACGGTGCCCCCAGCCTGATAATCCACCGCAATAGTATTAACCGGAAGATTAGGGAGATTAAAGGAAATGTTGTTCCAGCTAGTGCCTCCATCTCTGGTTTGGTAAATTTTCTGTCCTTCGGTATAAGCTCCAAACACAACCCAGGCAGTTTGTGGGTTACGTCCATACGCAACATCATTGATAAAAATCGAGTCGGGTAAGCCTTGGGTTACGTTGAGCCAGGTTTGGCCTCCATCCGTAGTTTTCATAACTTTGGCAGGGTCCAGGAGGTACTTCTTGCGTACCAAGAGGATATGTTCTGGCGCGCTAGGGCAGATATCAAATTCCCGCACAAACTGGATGCCTAAGTTTAACTTTATGTCACCTGCCTCCAATATTGTCGAATCAGTAAAAGCGGAAATTTTTTTCCAACTCCGCCCCTGATCTTCACTTTTCCACAAGTTATGGTGACCGGCAAAAATTACATCAGGTTTACTAGGGTGCAGATGGTAGGGTGTAAGCCAATCCCCTACATCATTTCCTTCTAAACTATCGGTTACACTTTTATTGATTACAGACTGGGTGTACCCTCCATCTTCAGATTTAAAAATTGTACCATTGTAAACAGAGGTGTAAATGGTTTTGGAGTTGCGGGGATCAACAATTGCCTCAAATCCGTCTCCGCCATTGACGGAGAGCCACCCGCTGCTGGGTTGATAAAGGAAAGAACCATTGTCCTGTGCCCCTCCTACAACTACACCGGTATTGGCCTTTCCAATTCCAAATCTATAGAATTCAGTATTTGCAATTCCGTTATAAAGATTCTTCCAAGGTGTAGGAAAAGCATAACAGGATTTGGGGTCAGCGTTACAAGTAAATACGGCCTGCACGGCAGTAGTGTCGAGTATCAGGGTATCGGCACGCGTGAGCCCGCCATCTGTACAAACGAAATAACGATTGGTCAGGGGTTGGAAACGTCCCATATGATGATCTGCATGAGGTTGTTCATCACCAAAAACGGGTAACCAAAAGGAAAGGATCGACCAGGTTTTTCCACCATCACTTGAGCCCCAATGGTTGACTCCTCCGACAAAAATCCGGGCTGAGTCTCGTGGATCTACACAAAGAGTAATATCATAAGAGCCTTGTCCTGATACCGAATCATCTTTGTCGGGAATTAGGTTTCCACCATCAAACCAACCCATTACATTAGGGCTAGCCGACCTGAGCTCCCAATTAAGGCCTGCATCAGTTGAAGCAAACAAGCCCGCAAAACCACCTAAAAAACTAGTTGCAAGCGCGTATACTACATTGGGGTGATTGGGTGCAGTTGCAAGCTCTACTCTCGACAAAAGCACGGTAGCAAATTCAGCAGGCATCACAGCCCGTGTCCAAGTACCTCCGCTGTTGTTGGAAACCCAAATACCCAAAGAATCTTTTGTCCTTACATCATTAAGTGAACTGGCAAAAAGCAGATTTTCGTTGCCATCAGCTACCTTAATGTCCCAACAGGAATTGGGTAAGGTTTTTTGCCAGGAGGACCCACCATCATTACTTTTCCAAATGCCATCTAGCCCGGCAGCTATGATTTTGTTTTTGGGCAAACAGAGTATTCTTCTTACAATTCCAAAGTCACTTTCTGGTTGCCAATTGGTAGCACTCCAGGAAAGTCCACCATCCTCAGATTTATAAATACCTGCGCCAAATCCGGAATATCTTTCTAACGTATTTTTTACACTAGGTGTCATGTATTCATCAAAACTGCCATCCGCATCCCCGGTGGCCATAAAAATCTGATCAGGTTTTTGGGGATTTACGGCAAGGTCGCTCACCCGCAAAACGGGCAAATCATCACCTACAGGAAACCAGGCGTAGCCATCATTGACTGTTTTCCATACTCCACCATTTGAAGTACCAACCCAATAAATAGCAGGGTTAGTGGGGTGAAATGCTACACAATTAATGCGACCAACACCATGCCCACCTTCTGGAGTTGTAGCGGGCGTCAGTGAGTTCAAGGGGCCCACCGGAATCCAGTTGTTGTTACCTCGGGTGTTAAACTGTCGGTTTGCACTCAACTCCTGAATGGTCCTCTGGTGGTTTTCAGGAAAGGAAAAATTTCCTTGACCATTGACTCTACTTTCAGCCCACCACTCAAAACGTTTGAATTGTTTCCATCCTTTGGTTTTCGAGAGGTCACGGCCTTGAGCCCAGCGATTAAATGCAAGTGATGCTTCACGCAACGAATGGGGTTTGGATTGCAGGTGAAAACCATTTTGGGCATTCAGCTTGAAGCCAATGAGTGTAATCGTAATAATTTGTACTAGGAAAAAGATCGTTGTTACTCGAAACATTGTTGTAGCTGGTTTGATTTCAAAGGCAATGTTCCTTGGTTTTTATTACATCTAAAATTTTCTTTTATGTTCTGGTAAAGAATGGTGATGAACTCCTAAAATGGCATGAGCAAACCTGAAAGTGGCTTTTTTGGAAAAACTAACAAGTGTTATTGGGGATGAACGCTTAAAAATTGGTGAGCAAATCCGTTCATCAAAAATTGTTAAACCGAAGCGTTTCTAAGTGTATCTTTGTCTTTCAAGTTACCACACCTGTGAAAAAAAGTCTTATTACACTTTTCAAACTGTTGATAAGGCTCCTTTGGCGGCCAGACACGATTGGGGTAGTACTCATTTTAGGGCTAGTCGTTTTGGTGAATGACTTTGGGAGAGGCCCTATCAATACGATCATTTATGATATGTTTGATGCTTGCGTTTTTTTTCTAGGTCCAGCCTTTTTTCACAATTACAAACTTGTGTTGTTATACGACAAAAAACTTTATGTCAAATATTTCAGTTATACCCTCGTTTTTTTTGTCGCAATTGGAATCAGCACCTATTATTCGAACCTTCATTTTTCCAGTCTCGGACTGGAAACAAAATACACGCTATCAAATATCATTGTGGACATGGCCTTTACCTATTTTACCACAATAGGAACATTGGGAGCATACCGCGTCTGGCGGCGGTCGCATGAAGCAACCAAGGCAACACTTCTACTGCGCGAAATGGAAGTAAAAATGTTGAGCAGTCAAATCAATCCGCATTTTTTGTTCAACACACTGAATGCATTATACAACATGTCCCTGAAAAACGACCCAAAACTGCCCGAAAGTTTACTCAAAATCAGCGAGTTAATGCGGTACTTGCTCAGCGTTGGCAAAAATAGCCGGATTCCACTTTGGCAAGAAGTAGCTTACCTTGAAAACTACGTAGCCATGGAGCAACTGCGCCTGGGAGATCATGCGGTAATTCATTTCAAGTCAGAAGGTTATCTAGCCAACCACAATATAGCGCCCATTTTGTTGCTTCCGTTTATCGAGAATGCCTTTAAACATGGAGTTGAACAAAACAGCAATGCTGCCGTTGTAGAAATAAATATGGCTGTGCAACACAATCAATTATTTTTACAGGTTTACAATTCTAAGCCTAATTCGCTGGCCTATACCATAAAAAGCGGGACAGGGCTTCGAAATGTACAACGCAGGCTAGACCTTTTGTATCCCAATAATTATGACCTACAAATAGATGAAAAACCCGATTCTTTTGAAATTATTCTTGAACTCAATTTATGATCATCCGTTGTATAATCATTGACGACGAACAGCCCGCACGAGAAGTGCTGGAGACCTATATTCAGAAAGTTCCTGCGCTGAAGCTGGAAGGTTCCTTTCACAATGCCATGCAAGCTTTGCAGGCAATTCAGCAACAAACAATTGAGCTGATTTTTCTGGATATTCAAATGCCTGATATTACAGGTGTGCAATTCTTCAAAGCCTTGAGTCGCCCACCTCACATTATCTTTACAACTGCTTTTTCAGAATATGCTGTTGAAGGCTTTGATTTGGGTGCCACGGATTACCTGTTAAAACCATTCTCTTTTGAGCGTTTTCTGAAAGCAGTAACCCGGGTAATGTTGAGCAAAAACCCAGAGCAGAACGAACAAGCAATTGGTTCCAATTCCAACACCGCCACCATGGTGGACAAACCCAGTCCAAAGGAGTTTTTATTTTTAAAAGCAGACAAGGCCATTCACAAAGTGGCGATTAGCAATATCCTATTCTTTCAGTCATGGGGAAACTACTCCAAAGTGTTTATTGCTGGCAGTCCAATGCTATTGGTACACAATTCCTTGAGTAGTTTTGAAGAACTACTCAAGGAAGAAAATTTTCTGCGGGTACACAAATCCTATCTGATCAACATGGGCAATGCAGAACGGCTGGAAGGGAATCGGATTTTTGTGAAAGAACACGAAATTCCCATTGGTGAAGTGTATCGCCGGGAAGTACAAACCAGGGTGAATAGCAACTATAAAAGTGAACGCTAAAAGGGCTAACCGACCAAAAAGGCAGCATCTAAATTCCCCCTTACTTCCCCCCTTCAATCATCCGATTTAAGAAAAGGATCTGTACGCCCCTGGTAAAACCGTGTTGAATCAGTTTTTCCCAACAAGAAGTCGTGAATGGATTTTTTCAACAGTCTTGCATTTTGTGGTTTTTCCCAAACACCGTGCTCCGCATCTGGAACAGGCAAGAAAATAACCGAATCAAAAAAGTTTTCGTAATCCTTGTGAATGGGCCAAGGTACAACTCCATTCTCAGGATGCACAAGCAGCACAGGAGGCGTGTTGGCTTTAATTAACGCATCGGCATAATCTGGCTGACGGGCTATGTCTTCATTGACGAGCTGAGCAACCCCGCTAATCCCACTGAATCTTCGGGGGGAATTTGTAATAGTTTTTTTACCTAGTTGTGCAACTAAAGCAGCCTCCAAATAAAAACCCCATTCTTTGTTGTTGCCAAAAGCAGGCTTTCCATCCACATCATTCATCAGCAACATTAACAATCCGCGCACATTTTCGCGCAGAGAAAGATTAGCAACAAAGGGAATGGTATTGCCTGGTTCAGGGCTATCTTCATCAGCCTCCAGTAATTCAGCCAGCTGAGGATCTTGGGTAACCTGGCTTTTTAAGTTGCCACTACCCAGGTCATAAAGTGGACTGGTGTCAAGGAATACCAATTTTGCGATTTGAGTGGGGTATTGTGCAGCAACTCTTCCGAGTAATGCCCCTGCATATGAATGACCTAACACAAAGGTTTTAGGCGTTCCAAGGTGGTTCATGATTTCGTGTACCCTACGCACCTCATCAGCGATAGTCAACAAAGATAAGTTGTAACCCAACAATTGGGAATAGCCACTCGTATAATGGTCAAAGGTGTAGACATCAAAACCCATGGCCGCTAATTGGCTAAGAAATTTTGCCACTGAGGAAGATAAAGGACCTCCTGGGCCTCCATTTACGAAGAGAATAGGGGTGTCGGAAACGCTAGTTCCTGGGGGAGCGAAATGGTAAAGTGCAATTTTTTCTCCTTCCGACAAATTCAAGGTTTCATAAGATTTAATCCTATTTAGAGCCGGAATTCTAATGGGGAATGCAAAAATGGCAATGGTCAATATGGAAAAACCAGCTATACACAACAGCGATATTAGCCATTTGCCACGCTCTGGTAATGATCTAAAAGCCCATGGTAAATTCCATACAGCCAGATAAGCCAATAAAGCAACCAAAGTTCCGGATACCACTAGGGTAAAAGCTACGCCAGCTCGTCCGATCAAGAAAAAGATACCCAAGCCGCCGCAACTCCAAACCATCACAAACAACAATAAGGTGATCAAGAGCTGCCTAAGCAGGCGAAAAAGCACAGCCATATTTATAAGATTTGGGTTAAAAAATCTGTTCTCCAGAAAAATTTTCCACAGAAACTATTTCATGAAGAGTGATTGATTCAACAACGCCCTGGGGTTCTACTTCACCCCATTCCGGAGCAGCTTCAAGAAATTCGAAGTCGAAAATCCGCTCCCAACTCGCCTTCATATCAATCCGCTCCTGTGGATGGGCCAGGACAGGAAACTTGTTTAATACTGCATGCCAGGATTGAAAATCAGAGAGCAAAACCCGATGCATTGGTAATTTCACTTCAATCAGCACCAGGTCTTGAGAATGGCCATAAGAGCCATCTTTCCATGTAGGGCAATCAGGCCACACCCAAATCGGATACCCCCCATTGTATTGTGGTAAACGGAGCGACATCTGTTGCCTCATCCACTGATAGGCTTCCTTAAAGTCAGGGCTAACATAGGTGAAACTCCCACCTAAGTTTTCATTTCTAAGGGCTGCTTCCCAGGCAGGTTCTGCCTGAACGGTGTAAAAAATTGCGTCATGAGTATACATCGGACTCATTTGCTACAAAGGTGAGTGAAAGCTTCGAGCATCCGATTTTTTTTTTCTAAAGCCCTGAAATAAAGTGACAACCCCCCATTTATTCAGGAAAAAACAGGATGATACAAGAAAAGTGCTGTTGATCACCTACTGCCCCAAGATTTATTTGGTTGAGGCCCCATAGTCAACTCCAATACTCCACCTTCACTCAATTGTTTATGTGTGAGAAAGCAAAGAGGATGCTCCTTACCGTTCAGTGTTGCTGATTGGATATAGCGGTTTTCAGGTGAATTGTTCAGGGCTCGAATGGTGAAAGTCTTACCAGAACTGTATTTGGCATCTAAACGAATAATAATTTCATCAAATACTGGGCTGGTTAATTCGTAGCGGTTATCACCTGGGCAAACCGGATGAAATCCTGCAGCAGCGAGTACATACCAAGCTGACATCTGCCCAACGTCTTCGTTGCCCACCAGGCCTTCAACTGAATTGTGATATGCAGCTTGGCAAATCTGACGGGTCCAGTATTGGGTATGCCAAGGAGCACCAAGGCGGTTAAACATAAAAGGTACATGATGTACTGGCTCATTAGCGTGATTGTAATAATTATTCCAAAGCATGGAATGAGGTACTTTTTGGAAAAAGCTTTCCAAATCTGCCAACATTTTGTCCTGGCCTCCGAGCAATTCCGCCAAGCCATTGATGTCATGAGGTACAAACCAACCTTGCTGATAGGGATTGCTTTCAACACAGCCATAATCTTGCTGTAACCTGCCTTGTTCAGGCCAAGGGTGCCAGTTTCCATCGGGTTTCTTCCACCTGAACCACCCAACCGATGGATCAAAAATATTCTGATAGGATTTAGAACGTTTTAAATATTCAGCTGCATCCTCTTTTTTATTTAAACTATCAGCGAAAGAGGCCAGGCACCATTCAAAATAAGCGTGTTCCAGTGTGGACGATATTGATTTGGAATAGCCATTGGTGTTTCCAAATTTTTCACAAGTAGCTTTAGCGTAAGTATAGCCCTTTTGAATATCAAAATCTCTAATCCCTTTGTTGTAAGCATCTACCATAACTGATACAGCAGGGTTGCCTAACATGCATCCACTATACGCATTCAAAAATTCCCACCGTTCCAAATAACCTTTCCCGCTTTCATCTGCTAGCTCCACCAAAGAATTGATCATATCATTTACCACACTAGGGTTAATGATATTCTGGAGCGGGAATTGACTCCTGAAAACGTCCCAGCCGCTAAAAATTGTTCGTTTGACAAATTTATTGGTGACATGAATTTTTCCATCTCCTCCAGGGTAACTACCATCCACATCGGTGAAACAGCGTGGGTCAATCATGGTATGATATAAGGCTGTATAAAAAATCGCCCTTTCATCAGGAGTACCACCTTTAATTTCCATTTTATGGAGCGCTTTATCCCAAAGTTGAGCGGCACGTTTTTTTACTGCATCAAAATCAAAATCGTTTATTTCTGCATGTAGATTTCGATAAGCACCATCCATACTTACAAATGAAATTCCAACCTTGACGGATACTTGCTCAGATGCTTTAGTTGAAAATTCTGTATAAAACCCGATGTGTTTCCCTGTGAACTCAGACTGGCCTTTATAAACACGAGAATTACTCACTATTTCCTGATAACCAGCGCTTTCAATGTCTTCACGTTTGCGTGTCCAGTGCGAAGGAATTTCTGCACTCCAGACCCCAAAATTTTTTAGCGGCTTGCTGAATTCAGCATAAAAAAATACGGTATAGTTTGGTTGACCATCCCCATTCCCCCAGCCACCTCCATCAGGAGTACATTTCATCCAACCTTGAATTGCCCGATTACCAACTACTTTGACATACTGCTCTACAGCGGTTCCTCCAACCCTGCGAGCCAAATCAATTTGAATCCGTGAAGCATTGTGCTTGGGGTAAGTAAACCGCAGCATTCCACTATGGGGTGCCGCAGTGGCTTCAACTTTTATCTTGTAGTCGGAAAGTATAGTTGAATAATAACCTGCTTTTGCAATCTCATCCGCCTTGGAGTAAGCAGATTTATATCCTTGTCCAGAAGGTAGAGCATTGCCTGAAGCAGTTTTTAAGGGGCCAGTAGTGGGGGTCACCAAAAAATTGCCTAAATCACCATACCAGCCAATGCCACTCATTTGGGTGAAAGCAAATCCCTCTATGTGAGTATGTTCGTAACTGTAGCCAGGTCCATTGTCCCCTCCAGTAATGGTATTGGGGCTCACCTGTACCAGACCAAAAGGAGTTGTAGCTCCCGGAAAAGTTTTTCCCAAGCCGTGGGCAGCACCCGCTTTTTCCATATTTGTACTAGCTCCGATAAATAGATTAACATACTCAGACTGTGCAGATAAGTTATGAACCATTGAGGCCGCCCACAGAGCTGTAATAAAGATTTGCTTATTCATCGGTAAGTTGTTAATCAAAGTCAATAAAGTTTTTCGGATCTATTTTTGCCAACTCAAAGCGGATATTCAAACCACTTTTGACGTTTGAAAATGCGGAACTAACAGTTTCAAAAATGGCTCAAAGCCTCTTCCAAGCTCACCAACAGCTCCTCCGCATTTTGCTGACTAAAAGTCATTGGCGGCTTTATTTTTAATACGTTGTGCAGAGGGCCGTCAGTACTTAGCAGGTATCCTTTGGTCTTCACATATTCCACAATCCAATCAATCTCCGCTAAAGCCGGCTCCAATGAGGATGAATCTTTGATCAGCTCTACTCCGATAAATAAACCTCGGCCTCGAACGTCAGCTATGATCGGAAAATGTTGCTTTAAATGCCTGAGGCCCTCCAATAAGAACTGCCCGACCTGTTGGGCATGAGCCTGCATTCCTTCTTCGTGAATGACCTCCAATACTGCAAGCCCGGCTTCCATCGAAACAGGATTGCCTCCATAAGTATTGAAATATTCCATGCCATTGTTAAACGCGGAGGCAATTTCTTCAGTGACCACTACCACCGCCAAGGGGTGGCCGTTGCCAATAGGTTTGCCCATCACAACAATATCTGGCACTACTTCTTGCAATTGAAAGCCCCAAAAAGCGTCTCCAACCCGCCCAAAGCCCACTTGGACTTCATCGGCAATACACACACCACCAGCTTCTCGTACATGGCGATACACTTGGCCTAAATACCCCTCGGGAAGGGGCCACTGCCCACCTACCCCCAGGAGTGTTTCACAGATAAATGCGGCAGGGCGTTTGTTGCTGGCGGCCAGGTCATGGATGATGCGTTGAACAGCTGCTGCATATTTAAGGCCAGCATCCCTATCTTCATACTTATAGGGGCCTCTGATCAAGTCAGGACTAAGGGTTTTGTGTACCCAGGGTTTCTTTCCTGTCCCACCTTTTCCATCAAATTTATAAGGACTCAAATCCATGGTCAAAGTCGAGGTACCATGATACGCATGATCCAGGACGATGACATCTTCTTGACGGGTAAAATGTCGGCTCATCCGAATGGCCAGGTCGTTCGCCTCACTTCCACTGTTGCAGAAATAGCATACCCGCAGGGATGGAGGCAAGGTGTCGGTCAGTTTTTTGGCGTAGGCCAGTATGGTGTCATGCAAATAGCGGGAATTGGTATTGAGGGTGGCCAATTGTTTTTGCATCCGTTTGACCACCACAGGATGACAATGCCCTACGTGTGAGGGGTTGTTCACACAATCAACGTAGGTATGCCCCCGGTCGTCGTACAAATACTGAAAAGCGCCCTGGATGATTTTAAGCTTGTGGTGATATGCCAGGCTCAGGTTGCGGCCAATATAGGTAGCGCGATCAGCCAACAAGGTTTCGTGCTCAGGTTGTTCAGGAATCAGTCCAGCATTGCCGCAAGCAAGCCGAAAAGTATGTTGAGCCAATAAGGGATTGATGCGGATAAGTTGAAAAAGCAGGTTCCAGGCCGGAGCCTCCGTGATGAAATGATGGAGGTTGTCACTTTGTTGGGTAGCTTGAAATGCAGATTGGGTTACACTGATGCACAGTCGACCAGCAATGAGATAGTATAGCAAATCCAGTTCTTGCTCCAAAAGCGGGTTTACCCTGTGATAAGCTGCAACGACCTGGCTGGCACAGGCCAGGGGGTCTTTTTCTCCCAACATGGCATAGGTGCAAGCTACGGCAAGATTGTTGATTTGGGCTGTATACACCATGTCGCCAAAATCAATCAACCCACATACATGGTTCCCATCTACCAATAAATTGTAATCATTGGCGTCGTTGTGGGCGTAGACCTGCCGCAAAGTGCTGGCCAGTGGCGCTACTCTTTGTTCATATTGCAGCAGAAAATAACTGGCTATCCGCCTTTTTTCGTGGTTGGTGATGCAATGTACCTGGTTCCAGGCATCCAGGGTATTGCGAATGTCCCAGGTGTAATGGCGATGCAGCGCAGGATGGGAAAAATCCCGCAGCACAACATCCATTTTGCCTAAAAAATGGCCCAGGCTGTGGCGCAATTCAGGAGTTCTGTGTTGCGCATCCACCCAAAAAGTGCCTTCCAGAAAAGACAATAAGCGAAGGTAATAGGTTTTTCCGGCCAATTGCAAGGTAGTCAGTGCTTGCCCCGCAGTATTCAGGATGTAATGCTGAAAACGGTCGGCCAGTTCACTTTGAGCCAAAAACTGAACAATTTTCACTTGCCCCTCCAAAAAGTGCAGGTCCTGGTCTTCACTTGCAATTTTCAAAATGTAACGATGTCCGGTACTGCATTGCAAGACATAATTGAGTTCGTCGTAACCCGAAAGGGCCTTTACCTGAACATCCATTCCGTAATGCCTTCTAACCAGTGCTGCAACCATTGATTCAGAAAAAGTCATGGCGGTTTAGGGCTTGATGTTGATCCGGGTTTTGAGATCAGTCGATTTGATGAATTGTACCTCCAGCCTTTGATGCCTTTCATCATAAGTCCATTTCAGTTGCTGGGCTTGCTCCGCCTGCACTTCCTGTGGTTTTTGGGTGATCTGGTGTATCCACAGGCAATAAGGCCGTTCTTTGGGTTTGTTCCGGTAGTTTCCTTGTGTAGCGTCAATACTGATCTCGATACCTTCCCCTTGCTGGCATTCGATACGCGTAGTGGCATAGGCGCCTTTTTGGTATTGCATGCTTTCACCATCGTCTTCCAATAGGGTAAAGGAAGAACGGAATCTGGCTGGAAAAATCTCCAGCTTCAGGCTATCCGGTTCCGCGCTATCAATCCATTCGCGGGCTTGCCCCTGGGGGATAATTGCTCCCTTTTTGATAAAAATAGGCAGTTTATTGATGTCCTGGGTGTTGTATGTAATGATGCCGCCGTCCTTAAATTCCTCCTTGCTCTCAAAGTCGATCCAGTCGTGCCCTTTGGGCAGGTATATTTCCATGCTTTGAAAATCACCGTATACTGGCGCGATCAACAGGTAGTCGCCTAACATAAACTGATGGGGCCAGGTATCGGATGAACAAATGTAATCCTGCGGAAATGCCAACAACAGCGGACGTGTAATCGGGAAACCCGTCTGATAATTGTGTAAAGCATAGGAGTACAGGTAGGGCAACAACTGATACCGCAATTGCAGGTATTTGCGAATGCTAGCCTCAGCCGTTTCGGTTTGTAGGGTTTCGCTTTGTTTTTTGATCTGCACCGAGTCCCGTCCGGTAATGCGGATTTTGTTGGTAAAATCAAACAGGTCGACGTTCCCGCTCCAGGGTTTTGAGTTGTGTGAGCGAGCCAGGGCACTCAGAGCCGTGAACTGCTGCCAGCGGGCCTGAATTTTCCAGTTGGAGCCAATGACATCGGATGTCAGGTAAGAATAGCCACTCATCGGGCCGTCGGTATTGTTGATGGCTTTGAGCTGAAAAGCCATTTCGTTCCAGGAAAAAGAACAATCCTCGGTCCAATGAAAAGGATAACGACGGGCCCCGATCAGGTTTTCGGTAGGCATGGTACTGAAGCGAAAATCCCAGGGGTTGAGCGACATCACTTTTCGGCAGCCCAGAAAAAGCACCCTTTGGTTTTCGCCATAAAAATCCTGGGTCCGCCGATAAATATAGCTATCGGTGATGTCATTGATGCGGGTATCCTGCCAGGTGCCACGGATGCCCATTTCCAGTTTTTGCTGGTATTTGTCCCACCAGGTTTTTTCGTCATAAAGGCTCTCGGTCCAACCCTGGTGCTTGCGGTTTTTAAAATCACCAGCACTGTGGTGAATTAGCATCAGATCGATGTTCATTTTTTTGAGCTCCTGGATCATTTCCGCAGGACTCAATGGGCTTGTATAGTTTTTGCTCCAATCCAGACTCCCGCCCCAGGTAATTTCTTGGTCTCCATCACAAGCATCACCCCATTCAAAATCCAGGATCAGGTAATCGAGTGGAATTTTTTTTGCTCTGAATTGGCGTGCAACCTCCATCAGCTGTTCCTGGTTGCCCTGGCAACTCAAGTGCTGCGTTTGTAGAAATCCGTAGGCTTTTTTGGGCAAAAGTGGTTCAGGGCCGATCAACTCGTTCAGTTGAGCAAACAAACGGGGATAATCCGGTCCATGAATGAAGTAAGTGTCTTCAATCAGGTCTTCTTCCTGGTATACATCGGTATAACGCCCGGTGTCGTGGCTGTAAAACCAATGACTGAAACGATTGATTTTGGATGGCTGATTAAAGGCACTTACATTGTCAAATACCGTATAACCATCCTTAAACATGCCGTAAACCGGGCCATTCGAAGGATAGATTTGTTGTTTTTTAAGGTTCCAGATCGTCCAGTCCAATCCTCGTTTGGCGAGGCGAATCTGCACGCTATCGGTTTGGATGTAGTAGTAATTTTTGTCTTCCCTGTGGGTAAATTTCACTGCTGCCCAGGGGGTAGTTTTTCCAATTACAAAAGGGATTTCATACTTGGCCGGAAAACGTTCACCCTGTAGATGTGACTTGCGAAAGCGGAACATATCTGGTGAAAAAAGGGAAATTTCGAGACTGTCCTGCAAGACTATTTTACTGCAATAAGCGGGTTTGCTTTGCGAGAAGCAAAGTATGCTTTGTGCCAAAAAAAAGAAGGAGAATAAGAAATTTTTCATGCTCAATAGATCAAAAATGATGAACACATCATTCACAACAGGCCCGGGATTTGGCCACTTTGAATAATGCCTGTTCAGGTAAAACAGGTTTTAAGGTCAGTTGATAGCGGTAATGCTGATAAGGGAGTGTGTATTGATCGTGGGTTTTGGCGCCCCAACTGTTGTCGCCACCCACGCCCATTTGTTTATAGTCTATGTTCCAACAAATTAAGTTTTCATTTAGCATCGAGCCACCGTGATTGTTCTCGGGGGCGAGCCGATCAAAATCAAGGTTTTTCATGTCGAAATGCAACACACCAGTACTCAACAAAGGCTCACCTACTGCCATAATCCCTACTCCCTGCTGGTTTTGCAGCGCAACCCAACGAATGTCGGTGCGGTAGCCGCTTTCCTGGGCACGTGGGTAGGGATAAAACAGAGAGTCGGCAGGCATAGAATATTGATCTACATGAGCCGCATATTGGCGATCCCAGTAATTGTCAAAAGGCCCCCGGCCAAACCAGCTTACCCGGTTAAAATCAGGGTTCAAAAAACATTGCATGCCCAAACGGGGCAATTCTGCCTGTGGGCCAGCACCAGGCAACAATTGTACCTCTATATGGATGCTCCCATCAGCCTGGATCAGGTAAAGCACTGCATAACGCGCCTGAACACTAGGCAAGTAGTGCAGGGTTTTGATTTGTACCCCTTGTTCGCTCAATTGCTCAAGCGACAAAGAATCCAGGATGGCCAGTTCAGCGGCTTTTTGCCAGGCGGCACAGCGGATTTGCAGGCTATTGCCAATGTCATTGTCGGTGACTGGCCGCCAGAAGTGGGGTTTTAAAGGGGTTTGCAGCACTGCCTGCCCTTGCACGGCATAGGCTTGCAGCCACCCAGTTTGAGCATTAAAGGAGCATTGAAACAAGGTATTGAAGATGCGAATTTGGTCTGGGTCGCGGGATACCTCCAAGCGGGGATAAGCCTGCTTCGAGGCGGAGGCTGCAAAGGGCTTGACGGGTAAGGCAAACTGCTCCGTGGCAAGGATATGCCCGACGGGAATCAAAGCCCCAGCGGTTTTGGTCAAAGCTTCCAGCATGAGGAAGTATTCCACCCCGGCCTCCGGTGCAAAACCCGGTGCTTTTACTTGTACCTCGATGGATTGTTGAGGGGCCACCGCCATTGGGGCAAGTTCACCCCGCGCTATCAACTGGCCTTCACCTTTCAACACCCAACGAAAGCGGAACTGATTCAGGTTGGTAAAATCGAAGTAATTGGTAATCCTCAGTTTGAAGTGTGTAGAATCCAGAAGTTTGAAATGGATGTTCTGGTATACTTTTTTCAACTCAAAAGCCTGCGGATGAGGGGTACGTGCTGAAGTGAACAAGCCATCGGCACAGAAACTGGTATCACTGGTCAATCCCACCTTGCCCATGTCACGGCCATAGGCCCAGATGTTGCGGCCATTTTTATCCGTTTTTTTAAAGGTCTGATCCGAAAAATCCCAGATGAACCCTCCTTGCAATTGTTCGTATTGGTAAAACAGATCCCAGTCGTCCTTGAGGTTGCCGCCACTATTGCCCATCATGTGGGCATACTCACACAGGATCAGCGGGCGGGTTTGGCGGATTTGCACATACTTTTGCCATACGGGGATCGATTTGTACATGGGCACATACAAGTCGGTGTAGGGGTTATCACGGGCTTCCTCGTATTGTACCGGGCGGGTGTCGTCCTGTGACTTGAGGTATTGATAGGTAGCAATGAGGTTTTCTCCAAAGCGACTTTCATTGCCCAAGGACCAGGCGACGATGCAGGTAAAGTTCTTGTCGCGTTCAAACATGCGTCGGGTGCGGTCCAGGTAGGCGGCTTTCCATGCTGCTTTGTCAGAAAGGGTTTTCAGCGGATGAAAATCCATGCCATCGCACTCGATGTTGGCTTCATCTACAACATACAAGCCGTATTGATCACAGAGTTCGTACCATTGTTCGTCGTTGGGATAATGACTACACCTTACGGCATTGATGTTGTAGCACTTCATGAGGCGAATGTCCTGGATCATGCTGGCCCTGGTCACCACCTTACCCGTGTACATGTCATGCTCGTGCCGGTTGACTCCTTTGAATTTTATCGCCTTGCCATTTACCAGAAACAAGCCTCCCTTAACCTCCAGTGTGCGAAAACCAACGCGATGCACAATCGATTCAACAACCTGGCCTGAGCTATTGCGGTGAGTGATGAGTACGGTATAAAGGTTGGGGGTTTCAGCCGTCCAGGGGCGCACACCCGGGAGTTTCGCGGCAAAATGCAGTACATTCGTATCCTGAAGCTGAAATAGTTTACTGGCCAAAGGTCGCCCCCGGTCCAACAGTTTGATGCTGATGCTTTCTCCCTTGGTTTTTTGCAGAACTTTGGACAAAAGTATTTTCAGGGAAAAAACACCATCCCGGTACTGGTTTTCCAGTCCTGCCCTGACTGTAAAATCCTGAACGAAGCGTTGGGGTCGGGCAATCAGGCTCACACTGCGCTCAATCCCACTCAGTTTCCACATGTCCTGCCCCTCCAGGTAAGTGCCGTCACTAAAGCGGAAAACCTGCATCGATACCGTGTTGTTGCCCTCGCGCAGATGAGCAGTAATTTCAAATTCTGCTGGAGTTTTACTGTCTTTACTTAGGCCGACGTATTGACCATTGATCCATAAATAAAAAAAAGAGTTCACCGCGCCAAAGCGGATAAAAACGCGTTTGTTGCCCCATCCTGATGGAACGGTGAAACTCCTTTTGTAAGACCCGACAGCATTTTGGCTGGGCACGAAAGGCGGGTCGGGTACAATCGGGTATTCCACATCAGTGAAAATGAATTGATCGAAACCTTCCGTTTGCCAGTTCGCAGGGACTTTGATGTCTGCCCAGTTTTCAATGGAATAATTGTCCATGAAAAAATCCTGTGGCCGTTCAGAAACGGTATGAACCAACTTAAATTTCCATGTTCCATCAAGTGATTTGACCAGGGAAGATGGAGCGGTTTGGGTTAGGGCTGTGGATTCGCTTGCAAAAGGGATAAACCACGAGTGGGGCGCAACGGTGTTTTGGGAAACCAGCCCGGGGTTTTCCCAATCATTAATTTGTCCATTTAGGGTCAAAGAAAAAGCCATCATAATGACCGTATACAGACCCCAGATCGTGATTTTTCGCCCCATACTTAGTAGTTAAGAATTTAGTAACCAGTATTTTGTTTCAACTGAGGGTTCACCGCAATTTCTTTTCCCGGGATGGGAAAACGAAGGTGCTTGTCCTCCACATAATTTGCAGCAAAAGGTTTATTGTGTGCCGTCAGTGTGGCCTTGATGGCCTGTTTCCCCGTAGTTCCACGGGCCCAGCGCACCAGGTCAAACCAGCGAATACACCATTCCATAGCCAGCTCTACTGGCCGTTCGTGATGGCGAATGAGGTCCCGTAGCTGGTCCTTGTTCAAGGCACTGGCCTTCAAGGGTGCCGTGCCGCTACGCGCCCGAACTTCATTGATCCGATCCACTGCTTCGGCTAATTTGTTGTTTTCGTTCAAGGTTTCAGCCAGCATCAGCAGTACATCTGCATAACGGATGACCGACACGTTCGCTCCTGTATAAGCCCCGCCGCGATCATAAGGATACGCATATTTTTTGAAATAATTAGGGCGATTGAGGTCTACAGCTACGCTGGAATATTTCACCAGTTTGGCGGGAATGTTCAAATCCCAGATTTCAGATTGTGGGTCGTTGAAAAAGATACTGCCGTACACCCTTTTGGAAAACTGACCTGCGACCGTAGTGTCTTTTTTCATTTCGGCAACCAGCCAATCGGAAGGATAAATGAGTTCCCAGCCATCAACAGCATAAGGGCGCACTTCAAAATTAAAGGGATGGCGCTCATCTGAAAGGGTACGATCGCCGCTGAACTGGATTTCAAAAATCGACTCAGGTCCGTTTTCCAGGCGGCTATCGAAGTTGTTTTCGAATTCAGGATTGAGGCTGTATTGGCCATAAATTTCCTTGAATTTCGCCTCTGCCTGAGCCCATTTTTCCCGGAACAAATATACTTTGCCCAAAAAAGCCTTTGCAGCCCCCTGGGTAGCTCTGCCCTTCATTTCATCGGGGTAACTCGCGGGCAGCGCCTGTTCAGCATCCTGCAAGTCTTTTTCGATCTGAGCCCACACTTCTTCCGGACTGGACTGGGAAACTTGCAGATTGTTGATGTTTTTTTCAAACTTCAGCACCAAAGGCACATGTTCAAAACCATTGACCAGCAGGAAGTACTGGTAAGCCCGCAAAAACTTTGCTTCGCCTACAATCTGGTTGCGCTCCTCGGCAGGCATAACGCTAATCGTGGGTACTTTTTCGATCACTTGATTGGCCCGACCTATTCCAGCGTAGCAGCTAGCCCACAAGTTCCAGGGTCCGGTATCCTCGGTGCCATTGCTAAAGGAGGCGATATTTTTGCCGTAAGGCTCGTTTTTGTTGTTGTCCAGATCGTCGCCTTTGTATGCCAGGGAGGTGTATATTTCTTCAAAAAAAGTCCACTTGCTACCATCATGCCCTTGTAAGGCGGCGTAGGTAGCTGTGATGCCCTGCAAGGCATGCTGGCGGGTGGTCCAGAAGGTTTGCTCAGTGAGGTTTTGTTTGTCCTCCAACTGAAGGTAATCGTCCGAACAGGCGAATAAGCAGGTGATGAAAACCAGCAAAGTCCTGATGATGATATGTGTTGATTTCATGATGTTCTGGTTTGATTAAAATCCAACATTGATGCCTGCAATAAATGATTTGCTCAAGGGATAAAAACCCCGGTCTACCCCCCGGCTAAAAATGCCATTGTTGGACAAGTCGGGGTCAAAACCCTGGTATTTGGTGAAGGTCAGCAGGTTGAATGCACCAGCATACACCCGAAGTTTGGACAAAGCCATTTTGCCAACGAGTTTTTGTGGGAAGGTATACCCCAGTTGCAGGTTTCGCAGGCGTACAAATGAAGCGTCTTCGAGGAAATAATCCGACACCCGCAGGTTTTGGTTCAAGTCGTCATTGGATAGGCGGAAAACTTCGGAGCTGGCGTTTGCGGAAGTCCAGGCATTCAGCAGTTCTGTAGAGCGGAATTGACGATACAGGAACATTCGGGCACCATTGTACATCTTCTGTCCTTGTTTTCCATTCAAAAACAGAGAAAAGTCAAAGTTTTTATAGCTGGCGTTGAAAGTCAAACCAAAATCCAGACTGGGTAGTGCATTGCCCATGATGACCTTATCGCTGTCGTCGAGCGCGCCATCCTGGTTGACATCTACAAAGCGGAGATCGCCAGGTTTAGCATCGGGTTGCAATAAATCGCCGTCCTTGTTTTTGTAGGCATCTATTTCAGCCTGGGAGCTGAACAGTCCAGCAGTCTGGAACAGGTTGAAGGAAGCCAGTGGCAGGCCTTTTTGCGTCAAGGTTGTAGCGCGGTTGTTGAAGTCGACAAAACCATCCACAATATTACCTTCCTCGTAACCCAGTCGGATAATTTTGTTCTGGCTGTGTGAAAGGTTGGCGGTCACATCAAAATTAATGCCACCTGTGCTCGATTTGCGATAGGTTGTGGTCAATTCCCAACCTGTATTTTGCATGTCTGCCACATTGGTAATGGGCAAAAAGGTAATACCAGAGGAAGTGGGAATAGGAGTTTCAGCCAGCATGTCGCTGGTGTTAGAGCGGAAAAAGTCGAAGCTGCCCGTCAATTTGTTTTCCAGCAAACCAAAGCTCAAGCCTGCGTTAAAGGTGGCCGTTTGCTCCCACTTGATGTTGTCATTGGCCAGGGCGATTGCCGCTGCCCCCACTGCCACGGACTGGCTAGCCGATGAACCAAAGGGGTAATTCAGCAATGGATCGTTGGAACGAATGTAAATTTTGGCGAGGTACTGGAAATTGCTGATGTTTTGATTGCCCACAATCCCATAGCTCACCCTCGGTTTCAACTCACTGATCCAGGCGGCTTTAAAAAAGGATTCTCGGTGCAAAGCCCAACCCGCCGAAGCCGAATAAAAAGTACCATAACGGTTTTCGGAACCAAACCGGGAAGACCCATCGCGGCGTACACTGCCCTGCAGGTAGTACTTATCGTTGTAGTTGTAATTGAGACGTCCGAAGTAAGACTGCAGGGTATTGGACACATTCCAGCCGCCTGCACGAATAAAATCAGCAGTGCCGTCCACAATCAAACCTGAAAGCGCTTCGATCAGTGGTGACGACAGGTGGTTGCCCCCCCCGCTAGTGCCTTGAAAATGGTCTTTTTGCCGAGAAAAACCCGCCAATGCCTTGAGGTTGTGCTGTCCAAATTTTTGGTCGTAATTCAGCAAGTGGTTAAACACGAGGTACTCACTTCTGCCCCGGGATTCGAAGCGGCTGGGGTTTTCCACCAGGCTCTGCGGGCCGAAGTCATACGCTGCCGTTTGGGAATAACCAAAGGTATTTTGAATGGTTTTGCCTAGTGAAAAAGTGTAGGATAAGCCCGCAAACAAGTTGAGTTCCGCACTGAGATTGGCCTGAAAATAGTCGTCGATAGTCCGGTTGGTGCTGAGGTTGCGTTCACCCACAGGGTTGCCTGATCCAAGGATGCTCTCGGGTTTGGCATAACCGTTGGCAGTGGCAGGGTCATAAATCGATTTGTGCGGCAAAGTGGCATACACGTTCATAATGTTCGAAAATCCAGCATTGCCATCACCAAGTACATCACCGAAGTCCTTGTTGTTGAAGCGGGTGTAGGCAAGAATCGGACTGACTTTCAGCCGGTTTTTAAGCAGCTTGATTTCTGAATTTAGGCGCAGGTTATCGCGTTTGGAGCCAGAGTTGATAATGGTGCCCGTGTGTTCCCAATGCCCCCAGGATATCCGGTAGTTCATTTTTTCACCACCTGCGGATACATCAATGTCGTGTTTTTGCTCTACTCCATTTTTGAAATAGGCATCGCGCCAGTTGGTATTGGCGTATTTTGAATCATCGAGGTAAAAAGGAGGAGCTGTGCCGCCATCATTAGCAAATGCCGCTTTCACTACCTGGTTCATCTGCGCTTTATCCAGCAAGTCGATATTCTGATTCAGGGAGTGCGTGGATACATAACTGTTGTAATTGATCCGCGGTTCTCCCGATTTTCCTTTCTTCGTGGTAATGAGGATAACCCCGCCCGCAGCTTGGGCCCCATAAATGGTTGCCGCCGAAGCATCTTTCAGAATGTTGACGGATTCAATGTCACTGGGGTTTAGGTCATTGACATAGCCAAGTGGAATTCCATCCACCACGTACAGAGGGCGGTCGTTGTTAATGCTGTTCATCCCTCGAACCAATACCACAGGGTTGCCAGCCGGGTTACCCGACCCGGTGGATACAATAACTCCCGGGGCCTGACCTTGCAGAAGGGTCCCGATGTTCGCAGCAGGTTGTTTTTCGAGATTTTTTACATTGACATTGGAAATAGCGGATGTGACATCACTTTTCCGTTGAGTGCCATAACCTACAACCACAAATTCGTCCAGGCCCACCACCGCTGATTCGAGTACAATAAACAGGGGTTCAGCATTGCTTAGCTTTTGTTCCAGCGTTTTATACCCTGTGGATGAGATTACCAAGGTTGAGTTTTCGGGAACCTTGAGAGAAAAATGTCCTTCGGCATCTGTACTGGTGCCGAGGTTGTTGTTTTTCACCGTTACATTGGCGTCTTTGATGGGCAGGCCCGCTACATCGGTAACCGTGCCTCGTATCACCCAATCGGGCAAGGGCGGATGTGCCAATAAATTCCCCAGGCTCATGAGCAATAAGCCCAGGAAAAGGAAGATGGTGTATCTGAACATAGGTATAGGTTTAAACATAATGAGTGCTTGTATCAAAAGAAAAAAGGAAGTTTGAAAGCAAGGGGAAAATTATTCGGACTTGGGGAAACCCGAGCAAAATGAACCTATACCTGTACTTTCAGCCACCTCTACAAAGCCTCTACAAGGCTTCTATTCAACTGAAAATCAGCATTAAAAACGAAAAAAATATTTACAATTTGACCACTAGAATCGCCCCAGGAATTCGTGCAGGTTATCTTCGTGTTTGAGGTTAAAATGCTTCCGCAGGCGATATCGGGCCATTTCGACAGCTTTAATGGAGATGTTGTTCAGAGAGGCGACGTCTTTATTGGACAGGTTCAGGCGAATCTGGGAACAAAGGCGAAGTTCATTTTCACTTAAATCTGGAAAAACTTGAATGAGGTTGTAAATAAAGTCCTTGTGAATTTCGTCAGCAGCTAAGTTGAAGGCTTGTACGTCTTCATTGAGTTCGAGTTTATACTGGATTTTATTCAGAAATTGCCTGAATTTGTTTTGGCTTTCTTTGCGTACATCCTCCATAAATGTGTTGAGTTCGTCAATGAGCTGGCGGATGAGTTCATTGCGCTGGGCGATGTACAAAGCGCTGTTCTTTAGTTCAGAATTTTTATACTCCAGCTTACTGGATAAAACATTTTTTTCGAGCATTACATTTTCCAGTTCCTTTTCCATGAGTTTCTGCTGAACCACGGCCAGTTCTTTTTGCTTTTTTTGCTTCTGTCGGAACCGATTGTACAAAAGCAAACCTATAATGATCAAAAGTACCAGAATGAGAGATAACATGTTTCGTTGAAAATCCCTGAGTTCTTTTTGGGCAGCAAGTTTATTGATTTTTGCTTCGGTTTCCTGGGTTTCCCGTTTCAACTTGATGGTAGCAATAGATTCCCGACGAACCTGGGAGTTGATCTCGTTCTTTACATCCATGAATTGTTTCAATGCCAGATAGGCTTCGGGAATTTGGTATTGTTCCTGGTATAGTTTTGCTTTAATGCCCAGGTTGTCCAACAAGTTTTCCTTCCGTGCATTGGAACTGGATTGATCAATTAATGCTCTGGATTGCTGTAGGTACAGTGCTGTTTTTTGATAATTTTTGAGCTCCAGCAGGGCATTGGCCATTTGATTCAGGGTTTCAGCCTGGCGTAACAAATCGTTGCTGTTTTTCTTTAAGGCTAAAGACTGCTCAAAAAAGGCAAGGGCTTGATGATAATTTTTTTTTACACTAAAACAGATTCCCAAGTTGTTCAATGCGGAAGATTCTCCAGCATGATTCTTGGTTTGCTGTGCAATACGTAAAGCCTCCTCAAAATAAATCTGTGCTGAATCAACCTGTCCTTTTGCGTAAAAAGTCAAGCCCATAGCATTGGATGCTACACCTGCTTTTTTTATTTCTTTTAGTTGCAGTAGGAGTTCTTTTGCCTTGCGATGGTATTGCATGGCAAATTCAGCGTTCTCCGAATCATAAAAAATCCAGCCCAGAGTCGTGTTGCAAGTGGCAATATCTACTTTGCTTTTTTGCTGGGTACTTATGTCTAATGCTGTAAAAGCGTAATTTAGGGCTTGATCATAGTTGTCATTGTAGAGATAGCCTTCAGCCAGATTGATCAAAGAGCGAGCTTGCCACAATTTGGTATCATTTTTCAAGGCCAACAAATAGGCTTCACTGGCGTAACTGAGTGAGAGATTAGTTGAATCACTGAGGTAATGAGTTGCGAGTTGGTTGAGATACTTGATTTTTTCAAGGGGTAAGATATTCTTCACTTTGATCTGGCGAAGGGCATGTTCTACCCCACCCTGTGCATGAATCAAAGACCAGGAGAAAAAAAGAACCATTAGAATCGGTACTCGGCTATACATTTTTTGGTCACGGTAAATGTTTGATGAAATAACTAAACTCCCACAAGTATTAGAACACCTGCAAAAGTAAAATAATTGTTCACCCATGAACCGTACCAGAAGGTTAAAGAGACGCAAAAAACTGGATATAAACTATATGGTGCCAAGTAGACAAAACGTGGAAAGGGCGTAAATGATGCTACACAGAAGCAGGTTCAAAATTGTGAGGGATGTTTTTTGAGCAAAAATAGTTTGTTAAATCAAAAAAATAGTAGAGCTTTGCCGTATCAAAAAAGCTTTACGCTTAAGGATATTAATTTTGAGACTTGCTTTACAGATCGTTTTACAATTAACTGATTCAGTGTGCCACTGTTTCATTTTCAACCGATTATCATTTAATTTATTTCATTAACCAGTTTACATACAAATCTGTACTAACCATGAAGTTAAGCATTCAACTTGTGCTGGTCGTCTTGACCTTCTGCACTACCCTTGGTGTATTACAAGCCCAGAAATTCCAACCCGGAACCTTCAGTTTTTCTGGCAAAAAAACCTCCTATGTAACTTTACAGGACGGTACCCAATTGCAGGGCAACATCAAAGACCTGGATCGCAAAAAAGGCCTGATTGAAGAAGTGGTGTTGGAAAATGTAGACGGCTCCAGCAAAAAACGCAAACTGAAGCCATCGGAAATCAAACACATGTATCTTCCACCTTCTGGCTGGGACAAATTGGGCAAAACCCTCGATTTTTTGAATGATGCAACCCAATGGGACAATGTTGATCTGGACAAAGACATCATTGGCAAAGGCTACGTTTTTTTTGAACAAGCTCCGGTACGAATAGGTAAAAAGACGAGTAATTTACTGCTGCAATTGGTCAATCCCTCCTTCAGTGGAAAATTGAAAGTGTATTTTGATCCATTGGCTGCTGAAACGGGTGGCATGGCCGTAGGTGGCATTCAGGTAACTGGTGGCGACGAAAAGTCCTATTATGTTGCCAAAGGCACAGCACCTGCTTACCGCTTGAAAAAAGCCGATTATGATGATGAATTCAAGCCCCTGTTTGAAGATTGTGCCGATTTATTCAACAAATACGGCAAAGATCCGAAATGGGCGGATATTGAGCAGCACGTGTTTGAATATGCGAAGACGTGTAAATAAGTCTTAATGGTAATTTTGTTGGGAATTTAGCCTATTGAGGTATAAGTTCCCAACTACCTACCTTTTTTAAATTGTTCAACATCGGATACACCTCCCGAAAACGCTCAAACGCAGCAGCATACACCTCCGCATTCGCCGGATTCGGTTCAAAAACCTGCTCCTCCCCTGCTTGCTCCTTGCAATCCAGGCCAAGGGCTTTGCAGCCCAACAACACGGCTCCCCAAGCCGAACCTTCTACGGTTTCGGCAAGTATCACCCGCATCTGAAACACATCGGCTACAATTTGTACCCACAACTCACTTTTGGCAAAACCGCCACTGGCGCAGATTTCCACATTTGCCCGATCTGCTTCAGTGGG
>JAIXOO010000458.1 GCA_027486765.1 Saprospiraceae bacterium | reverse complement strand
CCTTCATCTTTTAGACCTACTCCATCTACCCTGTTTACCCATGAAAAACATGACCAAGTACCTGAAAATCTGGGTTTTTATCATCCCGCTCCACATCACCAGCATTTTTGGCCAAAAACAAGCCATTTTGGTCAAAAACGGGCAGCCTCAATTTTCCATCACCTTATCGGCAAATCCGGCTGATGCCGATGAAAAAGCAGCAATTTTATTACAAGCTTCTATCAAAAAAATAGCAGGTTGTGACTTAAAAATCATCAGAACGGACAATCCAGGCCATAAAAACACCTTCTTAATTGCGTCTGCAGCGTCAGCGATACCCGGGGCTTTTAAAAGCCATTTGACCCCTGATTTTGAGGCAAAAAAACAACAACTAATCAGTGATGGATTCATTCTGTCTATCCAAAAAAGCAATATTGTATTGGTCAATGGTGGCAAAAAAGGGGCGTATTATGGTGTCGTTCATTTGTTGGAAAACCATTTAGGCTGCCGAATGTATGCGCCCAATGCGGAGACAATTCCCCCCAAAAAGACCATTGCATTACCAGTTTTGTGCGCAGCAGACAATCCGGTTAATACCATTCGCATCGTCAATGGAACCATGACGCAGCAAAATGAAGCCTACCGCAATTGGCAACGATTAAATGACCACAACGAAGAGTTTGCCAAGGGCTATTATGTCCATACCTTCAATCGCCTTGTCCCTTGGGAAACCTATTTTGAAGCGCATCCTGAATATTTTGCATTGATGCAGGGTAAGCGTTTGATTGACCAATTGTGTTTGACAAATCCCGCTGTTTTTGATCTGACCATCAAAAAATTGAAGGAAGAAATGGCAAAACAGCCCGAAAAAATGCTGTGGTCGGTCAGTCAAGGCGATAATTTCTCGTATTGTCAATGTGATCAATGCGCCAAAATTACCGCTGATGAAGGTTCGGCAGCGGGGCCAATTGTTCATTTTGTGAATAAAGTAGCGGCTGTTTTCCCTGATAAAATGATTTCAACCTTAGCCTATCAATATTCACGCCGCGCCCCAAAGCACGTCAAGCCTGCTGACAATGTGCAAATTATGCTGTGCACCATTGAACTCAACCGCAGTAAAGACATCGAAAACGACCCCCGCAGTGTTTCGTTCCTGAAAGACCTAAGCGATTGGGGAAAAATCAGCAAAAACATCTATTTATGGGATTATACGGTTAATTTTTCGCACCATATCTCGCCTTTTCCCAATTTGCACACGCTGCAAAAGAATATCCAGTTTTTTACCCAAAACAAGGTCAATGCCCACTTTCAACAAACCAATGCGAGTATTGGGCATGAGTTTTCGGAGCTAAAAGCCTATTTAATCGCCCGTTTGTTGTGGAACCCAGGCATCAATGCCGACTCGGTGATGACCGATTTTTTGAACGGCTATTACGGTGCCGCTGGGGTTTTTATTCAAAAATACATCCATCATTTAACCCTTGAAATCAACAAAACGGGCGAATGGTTGGATATTTACGGACACCCCACCGCACACGCCAAGACCTTCTTGTCGGCTGAAAACATCGCACAATACAAGCTCTATTTCGACGCTGCTGAAGCTGCGGTTAAAAACACGCCTACCCTGCTGCAACGGGTAAAAGTATGCCGTTTGCCCATTCAATACGCGATGATGGAAATTGGTAAAAGCGATATGTTTGGCAGTAGAGGGTTTTATACCGAATATGGTGAAAAATTCACCTTAAAACCCCAAATGCAACAGCTAATCGAGGATTTTTACACGGTTTGCAAACAAAATGAGGTTAAAAACATCAATGAAGCGGGTTTAAGCCCCGAAGAATATTACCAGTCCACGAAACGATTCATCAATGTGCAGGTGGACGGGAATATGGCTTTTCGTAAAAAAGCGACGGCTAATCCAAGCCCTTCTCCTAACTACAGTCAGGCGGATTTGGCAATTTTGACCAACGGTGTACAAGGGGCAAACGACTATAAAGCCCATTGGCTGGGTTGGGAAGCCCAAGATTTTGACCTGGTTATCGACCTTGAAAGTTCAAAACAACCTCAAAGTATCCAAATTTCGACACTTTATGACCCCAAAAGCTGGATTTTACACCCCAAATCGATCACGTGTTGGGTTTCAGAAGATGGCATCAATTATCGGATACTCGAAACGCAGACCATTGAAGGCGAGCAACGCAAGGAAAATGTAACGCATAGTTTCAGTTTTGATAAAAACATAGGCCCTTGCCGTTACATCAAATTTGGCGTAAAAGGAACCCAAAAACTGTTTAGCTGGCATCCTTCGGCAGGGGGAGGTTCCTGGGTTTTTGTTGATGAAATTGTGGTACGATGAGGCAATTGGTATAGAAAATAATAGCCATCCCCCTAAACTATTCAGAGCAAAAGCAACAGTTGTAGGGTTCTCGCTTAATGCCACCCTTCCATTTAAAAGCCCCAGCCATGCCTTGAAAATTCAACACCTTGATTCTTTGTAAAAGAGAAGTTCTGTTTCTATTTTGTGGTAAACCAACCCGCAATTTTATATGAACATACCCGAACAAATCGACACCTACATCGCCAGCCAGCCTGAGCCCAAACGAAGTGACCTGCAAACCTTGCACCAGAGACCATTCATCATAATGCTAGGTTTATGCTTGTTGTTTTTTTCGAATGGGCACACGCAGGCCGCGGATAAACTTAGGCCACCAATTCCTGAGCTGCCTTTTGCGGCCTTGGAAGATGCGGGTTTTAACAAAGATTCAATTGAAAACCTTTTACGGGTCATCAATGACACCCCACCGAGGGACTTTAGGGGACTCGTAGTCATAAAAAACAACCAACTGGTCATCGAAGAATACTTCAATACGTTTTGGAGGAATTCCATTCATGACATCCGGTCGGCAGGAAAAAGTGTAACCGCTTTGCTTTTGGGCATAGCCATGAAGGAAGGTTTGGTGCAAAATGTAGAGCAGGATGTGTATTCGTTTTTTCCTAAAAATAAATACCCGTCCCTGAATGAGGATTATAAACAAATAAAAATCAAACATCTATTGAGTATGTCCTCAGGATTGGATGGCGATTCTGACAGTTCCCAAGCCATTGGCCACGCTGTCAACTGGATTGCCAGAGCCGATTGGAGGGAATATCTACTCGCTGTTCCATTGAGCTCCAAACCTGGAAAAAAGTGGGTCTATGCCGACATCAACCCCATGCTGATTGCTGCCATCATCGAGGAGAAATCCGGGATGAGCCTGAAGGATTATGCGCAGAAAAAACTGTTTGCCCCTTTAGGGATAGAACAGTTCTATTGGTACACGAATGCAGCAAACCAAACCGGAGCTGCTGGTAATTTGTACCTGTCAACATTGGATTTTGCTAAACTCGGACTGCTCGTCGTAAACGAGGGAAGCTGGGGAAACACACCCATCATTGACCCGGATTACATCAGGAGTTTGTCGGAGGAAACCTTTGATGTTTCCGACAATAACCCTTATGGGGATGCTTACGGCATGCTGTGGTATAAATCTCAGCGAACTTTCGGAGGAAAAAAGGTAGCCTATTTATTTGCGTCTGGGAATGGGGGCAATCATCTCATCGTCATCCCTGAAAAAGAAATGGTCATCGCCTTAACATCCAGTGCCTACGGGCAAGGATATGGTCATAGAAGGTCGTATAACATTATGAGCAAAATCCTTGCTGCGTTGGAATAAAGAGTCAACAGCTCTGGCAATCAAGCCCCAGTTTAAACCCCACACGAAATAATAGCCAATTCGTTTCAAGAGGGTATATTTTGATTGTGCAGTTTGCAATCGCTACACATTAGTGTTATATTTGTTGTAAAAAAAGAGCATATGAAAAAGCTAGGCTTGATTTTCTTACTCGGGTTAATCATTCTAACCACCAATGGTTTTAGTCAACAAATAATTGCGCAATGTACCATCAAAGGTGAGGTTATCAACAGAGACAGTAAATTTTTGACAATCCGGAAAACATCGGAGAGCTTTCGGTCTTTTCATAGCAGTTATCCAAAAATTAAAATCAACAAAGGAAAATTTGAGTATACTTTTCCCTATAGCGAACCTGAGGCTTATGAATTGATCTTTGTAGACGAATTAAATAAAGGAAGCTGGGCACCCATTGTATTTTTTCCTAACAATGGAATTGTCGAATTTAAACTTTACCCCCAAGCCGATCGGACTAAAAACAAAATCAACAATGGAGAATTGAACGCCGAGTATGAAACATTTAACCTAAACAAGAAAAAATTATTCGAGAAACGCATCAATGAATTGAGTAAAATTCAAGATGATTTGAATGCAAAAAATGAATACAATAGTTTGGAATACGAGGAATTGAGGAAACAACTTAGAGCTGCAAAAACCCATGAAGAAAAAGTTCCTTTGTATCAAAAGCAAGATGAATTAGAAAAAACGCATGCACGGTATACCGACAAAGCAAAGCAACAATTTCTTACCCCCCTTGACTCTTTAAGAAACGCTGAACTTCAATGGAAATATGACCATATCAAAAGGAATGTTACTTTAGTGTCGTATTACTTAATCTGGTCAGATGTTGAAATGGAAATGGAAAAAAACTCGCTTGTGGCTAAATTGGCAAGCGATGTTTTTCCCCTTTTTGAAAAGAAATACCCTGGGCATATTTATACAAAATTGATAGGTACTCAAATAGAAGGACTACGAACCGTAAAAACAGGAAACAAGTACATTGATCTAAAAGCTCCTTCTGTTGCTAATGGTGACACCGTTCAACTTTCTCATCTCATTCAAAACCGGGTGGCATTGATTGATTTGTGGGGTTCGTGGTGCGGACCCTGCATCGCAAAAAGTCGTTTGGTTCTTCCCATTTACCACAAGTATAAGGAGAAAGGATTTGAAATAGTTGGAATTGCAAGAGAGTTTAAAACAACGAATGCGCTAAGAAAACGCATAGAGATAGAAAAATTCCCGTGGACAAATCTTGTTGACTTAGACGACAAGCTGAACATCTGGAATCAGTACGGAATAAGCAATGGAGTGGGTTTAATGGTTTTGGTTGATAAAGACGGAACCATCTTATCCGTTGATCCAACATCAGCGGAACTTGAAAAAATATTAGAACAAAAATTAAATTGAGCCTCATTCTACATTCACTCAAGGACTGCTATTTGTCACCCGATCATTTTTTTCGACCTTTTGTTAACTTCGTTATCCTTAAAATCCTCTTCAACATGAATTTCACCAACTCCACCTTCCTACTCCGCACCGCCGTAGCCATTATTTTATTGACCCACAGCCTGCCCAGCATTTATACTGGTGACGTCAATAATTAAGGCTGAGGATATTTTTTAATACCTTTGCCCCATGAACCATTACATCTACGGCATCGACTTTGGCACCACCAACTCGGCCTTAGCCATTCTGGACACCCGGACGAATAGTGTAGTGAAAATTTTCACAACCCCTTCACTGTTGTTTTTCCCGGATGTCCAAATCCCCAATGCGCTGCTGCCGTATTCCGTGGGGGAAGCAGCCGTGGAAGCCTACGTGGAAAGCCGCATGCAAGGCCGGTTTATGAAATCCATCAAGCGGGTGCTGCCGAATAAAAGCTTTTTGGGGACGAGGATTTTTGCCAGGCTCTACAAAGCCGAGGATCTGGTTGCTTTGATTCTGCTCCATTTAAAAAAACAAGCCGATGATTTTTTGGGCATCAATGTCACAACTGCCGTAATTGGCCGGCCCGTGGTTTTTGATGAAAACCCCGAGAAAGACCGTTTGGCCCAAGATCGCCTGGCCAAGGCCGTACAGCTTGCTGGATTCGATACCTTCTATTTTCAAATGGAACCCATCGGCGCAGCATTCACTTACGAGCGCCAAATCAGCAAAGAAGAACTGGTGCTAGTGGCAGACTTTGGTGGCGGCACCTCCGATTTTTCCATCATGAAACTCAAACCTGAGGCCATCCACAATCCCGACCGCAGTGGCGACATGATGGCCAAAGGCGGCATCTACATAGGAGGCGATAGTTTTGATTCGGACATCATGTGGCACCGGGGTACCCCACATTTTGGTCGGGGCGTAAAGGAGAAATTCGAGGAAGGAAAATGGATTGATTTGCCATTGTCCTACTTTACCAATATTTGTTCCTGGGAAAAAATGAACTTCCTGGACTCCTACAAGTGGCGCAACACCATCAGCAAATCCTACTTTGCTTCGGGGCGGGATTATCGGGTAAAAAACCTGTTGACCTTGATCGAGAAAAACCTGGGTTATGTCCTCTTCAAACAAATTGAAAAAGCAAAATTTGGCTTAACCAATCAGGATGTTTCCAGCTTTGCTTTTCATGAATTTGACGTCAAGATCGAGGAGGCCATCAGCATTGAGGATTTTGAATGCGAAATCATCCATAAAAACCTTGCTAAAATTGAGGCCTACTTGCAGTCGTTTTTGCAAGCTCAGGGCATTGATTTTGCAGACATTGATACGGTATTTATGACGGGCGGCACTTCGTACGTCCGACCACTCAGCAATATTTTCACCAGGTTATTTGGACCAGAAAAAATCAAATCCGGCGATAATTTTAATAGTGTGGCTACGGGGATTGCGTATAGTTATCCGGTAGTAGCGCAAGCCAGGTAGACTGAACGCGTCCGATACTGAACTAAAGTCGTTCATTTTCGGACGTCTTTTTTACATGAAATTATTTTAAAATATTCATTATCATTGTCTTGATTACTTGGCACATTGCTTGATTACCCTATTGATATGATTCAAAACTACCTTACCATCGCCTTCCGTTCCTTGTGGAAAAACAAGGGCATCTCCATCATCAACATTGTAGGCCTTTCCGTTGGTTTAGCCTGTTTTTCGCTGTTTTTGCTGGATGTGATCAACGAGTACAGTTTCGACCGTTTTCATACAAAAGCCAATCGTTTGTACGCGGTGTATGAAGGCATCGGGGAGATCAGTGGCCAGCCCGCTCAAAAAATGAGCAACTTGCCGATGCCGCTCGGTCCGGCCTTGAAAGCCGATTTACCCGATGTTGCACGGTTTGCGCGATTGCAGGGTGCAGGCGAAACTTTTTTGGTGCGCACCAAGAACGGCGTGGTAGAAGAACAGGCCAGCTTTGTCGACCCGGCATTTTTCGAGCTATTTAGTTTTCCTTTTGTATACGGGAATGCGGCCTCCGCGTTCGGCGCAGCGAACAACGTCGTTTTGACCGAAAAAATGGCGCAGAAGTTATTCGGTGAATCCAACCCAATGGGCAAAACACTGGAAATCAACGTAGCCGGAGGCACTCAATTTGAGCCCTTTACCGTATCTTCAGTTGTGCAGGATTTGCCCTCCAATTCGAGCCTTCAGTTTGGCATTTTAATGCCTTTTGAAAAATTCGCCGCCACTGAACGCGGCAGGGCTATCGCAACGGACTGGGGCCAATTGTCGATGCAAACTTTTGTTGAATTGCGCCCTGGTTCTGGCTTGCCAAAAAACCAGGCTAGGATGGATCAGTTTTTTCTGAAATATTATCCCGATGTCGAGAAGTCCCTCCGCAGCGCTGGTCTGTGGAATAAACCGGAACCGCCCGTCACATTCGGCCTCTTGCCCATTCAGTCGCTACACCACGACCCGAATCTGGGTATAAATCCCTCTCTTTCACTGATTTTGTTGGCCATCGGGGGCATCATTTTGCTCATCGCTTGTATCAATTTCACGACACTATCCATTGGGCGTTCCGCAGGTCGTGCGCGTGAAATTGGGGTGCGCAAAATTGTTGGTGCGAGCCGTGGGCAACTCTCCAGACAATACTTGGTGGAGGCCATTTTGCTCAGTTGCGTTTCGATGGTACTAGGTATAGCCTTGGCGGCAGTGCTGTTGCCTGTTTTTAATGACCTGTCTGACAAGCACTTAATTTTTAATTTCCAACAATTCCCTGAGCTTTTTTGGCTGATTCCAGGGCTGGCCTTAGTGGTTGGTCTTTTGGCGGGCACTTACCCTGCCTTTGTACTGTCAGGGTTTTCGCCGCTCGAAACCTTAAAGAGCAAATTGAAAATTGGCGGGGAAAATTGGTTCACCAAATCACTGGTCACTTTTCAATTCGTGCTTTCGGTTGGTTTCATGGCTTGCACTTTCATCATGCTGTGGCAGATGAATTTTTTGCGCTCGAAAGACCTGGGTTTTGACCGTGAAAATGTCGTAGTGATCAATGCCAATGGCACTGCTGACCCAACTAAAACCCTCGCTCGTTTTCGCCAGTCACTGGCCAATCTGCCAGAAATTGCGGGGGTCAGTGGTGCAGAATTTTCACTCGGCGCGGGTATGATCGCGGGCAACACCCGCTTTGAGTATCAAGGGAAAACCACCGATATTTTTGAACACTTTATTGACTCGGACTACCTCCGCGTGCTGAAACTACCCCTCGTATCCGGGCGAAATTTTGACCCAAATCGGCTACAGGACACCGTGACTTCGGTCATCCTCAATGAAACTGCCGTACGCCATTTCGGTTGGACCAACGAAACTGCACTCGGTCAGGTACTCACTGGCTACAATGTGGCCGATCCCACCCGCAACCCCGTGGTGATTGGGGTGGTGCAAGACTACCATTTCCGTTCGCTCCACGAAAAATTATACCCGATGCTGTTTATGGCCCATGGCCGCTTGCCGCAACAGTTTTTTGTGCGCATCGCTCCCGGCGACCCCCAGCAAGCGCTTAGCCGGATGCAGGCAGCCTGGATCAAGGCAGAGCCTGTTTTGCCTTTCCGCTATACGTTTTTGGATGAAAATCTTGAGAAATCTTATGTGGCCGAATCCCGCATGAGCACGACCATTGCTTGGGCTGGTGGCATTGCAATCTTTCTAGCTTGTTTGGGCTTATTTGGTTTGGCCGCCCTCTCGACCTTGAATCGCACCAAAGAAATTGGCATCCGTAAAGTGCTCGGCGCGTCGGTTGCTGGGATCACCGGGCTTTTGACCAGGGATTTTTTAAAATTGGTCGTTGTAGCCATTGCCATTGCCTCACCAATCGCCTATTATTTTATGCAGCAATGGCTGACTGATTTCGCCTACCGGATTGACCTGCAATGGTGGATGTTTGCCCTGGCAGGTGCGGCGGCGATGCTGATTGCATTTTTGACGGTCGGTTTTCAATCGGTGAAGGCAGCGGTGGCCAACCCGGTGGAGAGTTTGCGGAGCGAATAAAAACAAATAAACCATGAAAGCAAAACTTACTGACGAAGAACAAGTAAGCGAACACATCCAAAAACTGGAGCCAAGTGTGGGCCACGTGGTTGATACCCTACGGCAAATCATCCTGAGCACCAACCCCGAAATTGGCGAAAGAATAAAATGGAACAATCCCAGTTTTTACTACACTGGCGAGATGCTGGAATTTGATCCCAAAGAATACAAAAGGGACCTGATCGTGATGAACCTGCACAAGGGCCGAATCATGCTGGTGTTTCCAAGTGGGGCCAAAGTAAATGATCAATCCGGACTGCTTGAAGGGGATTACAAAGACGGCAGGCGGATTGCCATTTTTAAAGACCTGGAGGATGTACAGGCAAAACAAGGGGCACTGCAAAAGATCATTCAGGATTGGTTGGTTTTGGTGGAAAAGGCCTAGTGCCAAATAAACAATCCGCCCCTTGAGCAATGCGGAAGGGGCGGGCGAGAAACCAGTCAAAAGTAAGGAACTAAAACCCTTTTTGGCCGGGCAGCGTTCTATTCAAAAATCTTCTGCTATTAGGCCTTGTGATTTTTTAAGTAATCCTTCACGTACTGATTTTTCTCTTTCCCGGACAAACGGTCAAAATTTTCCACTTTGCCGTTGAGGTGCAAAAAGTCGGCAGGCTTACGGACAGGAGGTTCTTGCTTCACCTTGAAACCACCAACAAAAACAGCATACCCAAACAAGGCTCCAAATCCGATTTGATTCATCGTACCCAGTAAGTCGGTAGTTTGCCATTCTTGGATGATTTTTCCGTCTTTTACTTTTCGCTGAAAAATACCCGTGACGAGAATGTGCTTGTTATTGGCAGGTGCCCCCATGAATTTTCCAGTATTGACCACTTTTGAGGAAAAACGGATGGAGACAAAATCGCTCTCAGTGACGACTTTTTCCAGTGTCATTTCAAAATCTGAAAACGCGGCCCGCATGTCCTGCATAAAACCTATATACTGGTCTTTGTTGAACACGTAGCCGTCGCCTGTATAAGTGAAATCGCTATCCAACAAACTGTCTAGCTTCTGCCAGTCGCCTTCCAAAATAGCCCTCGAAACGGCGATGGAGGTGGCTGTCGTTGTGTTGGACAATTGAGCAGAGGAGTCATTGAGGTTCAGAACGGCCGTTTTTTGCCCGAAAGTTGTTGTTGTGCTTGCCATGAGTAGTAAGTTGAAAATGAAAAATTTAAGTGTTTGCATTTGGTTGTCTTTTAACCATAGGACGATGCCACAAAAATCTTTCGAATGCTTACCAAAACCAATATACTTACCAAAAAGGAAGCACTATCAATTTGGTAAGCAGGCATTTTTGGTATTTCTTTACCGCATGAAGACGTACAAAATGAACGGCGCGATTTATTACTGCCCGGTCGACCTGACCCTGAGCGTCGTCGGTGGGCGTTGGCAGGGATTGATCGTTTGGGCACTGCGAGGAGGCCCCAAACGCTTTAGTGAACTGAAACGTGAACTTGTAGCTGTGAACGATAAGATGCTCTCTCAAACCCTAAAACTTTTGGCTGAACAAGGCATTGTTACCCGCACCGACTTTCAGTCAGTACCACCCAAAGTAGAATACAACTTAACCGAAAATGGTCGGCAGTTGTTGGTTATTTTTGAAAAAATGGAAGCTTGGGGCGCGCACTATTCGGAGGTATGAAGTAAAAGTCGCCGTAAAAAAACAAACAAATACCGTTTAATCAAGTCCTAAGTAGCGGTACCCTCGGAACCGCTCACGATACCTCTGCTTTTGTCAGTGATAATCCTGCCTGTTGTTGGCAAAATAAGCTCCAATGGAATTGTACTGATGCCGATTCCGCCAATTTGCCCTGGTCAAAACCCGCCAAAAGTGCCTTGACCTACCCGGCCAAGCCTCCTACCTTGTGTTCAAATCACGCTGCATGCCCACCAAACCCTCCAAGCCCCACGATGAATTTTTCAAGGCCACCTTCGGCAGGCTGGACATTGCTCTCGATTACCTCCAGAACATGCTGCCAGCTACCCTACAACAAGACTTGGACCTCAGCAAACTGGAGCGGGTCAATGGATCTTTTGTTTCGCCAGCGTTACAGGAGTATTTTTCCGATGTGGTCTATCAAAGTCCATTAAAAATTGGTAAACAATCCGCGGTCCTGTCTTTTATTTTTGAACACAAAAGCAAACCCGAACCACGGCCCCATTTACAGCTCTTGCGCTACATGTTGGATGCCTGGACGGAGCAATTGCATCAAAACAACAAAAAACTGAACCCTATTATTCCGATCCTAGTGTATCACGGCAAACAAGGGTGGAAAAAGCGGAATTTTGACAGCTACTTTGGGAAAAAACTGCCAGAAAGCATCTTGCCATTTCTGCCAGGTTTTGACTACATCTTTACCCACGTCACCGATATGAGTGATGAACAAATTTTGGAATTGGGGACAGGTTTGTTGATCAATACGTTCCTAATGCTCAAACACATCCATGATCCCGACTTCATCATGCAAAACGCAGAACTCATTTTCATCAATTTAACCGAACCCCATAGCCAACAGGATTTCATTGTATTGGTACTTGCGTATTTTTACAAAAATTCGCAACTTGCAAAAGAAAAAATCCATAGGTTCATTCAAAAACTACCAAAAACGCTAAACAAAACCGCCATGAGTACTTATGATATGATTCTTGCAGAAGGAATAGAAATTGGTATCGAAAGAGAACGTCAACGACTTGAAGAAGAACTGCTGCAAATGGAAAAAGAACTGCTTCTGCGTGCAGAAGAGGAGCGTCTTCGTACGGATAAAACAATTCTATATTTGTATCAAATCGACCAAAAAACTCCGGCAGAAATAGCTTTGATTGTAAGCAAAGACCTGGCTTACATCGAAACCTTGATCAGTAATTCAGCGGAAGAGAACATCGCTGACAACTAGCAGCCTATCGCCAGCCCAAAAGAATAGGATGTGGGTGTGGAGGTGTGAATGAAACAAATATTGCCCCTCCGGTTTAGGAAAAAAAATGCAGGAGCCTAAATCATCCCGGTCATTTTTGCCAATTGAACCAAAGCCGTTGTATCCCTTGCACCCAATCGATCGATCATGTTGCTGCGGTGGTTGCCAACGGTATTGACGCTGATGAATAATCTTTTGGCAATCTCTTTGGTATCCAGATCCTCCGCAATCAACAAGAGCACTTCTTTTTCTCTGGCAGACAATAAATCGCGTTTAGAAGAGTCTTTTGAACCAGAATGAAAGGTTTGAACCAATTCGTTGCTTTGTCCATAAGAAATTCTAATCCAATAGCTTGTGAAATCTTTTTTAATGAGGTGCTGGATGTTTTGGATGTAATTGAGCGTATACCTAAAATTCCGTTTTTCATCTACTTGTACCGGAACCCCCTGTGAAAACAAACGGATTTGCTTGTCATCTGCGCGGATAAACCGCATACAACAGTGGTGAACTTTCATATTCACCCGTTCTTCAAAAGGTATTTTTTGGAAAATATCGGTTAGCCAGTTTACTGATTCATAAGGGAAGGCAGCATAATCTTTGTGTAAGATGCTTAAGATGTTTTTCATCCGTTCATCTTTGGTTTCATTCGGCAGTAAACCCCAGAATTCTTCCTGGCCAACCTGCAATTCAGGCAAATAGGTTCTGTGATTAAAAATGGTGAGAATGGTATCTGTTCCCTTCACTCCCTGGAGCAAAAATGTCAATTCTTGTAAGTGTTCCTGCTTGTTTACCAAGGCTTCATCTCTAAAAATTAAATCTGATAATTGTACGACACGGTCATAAATGGCTTCTGCTTTGCGAAGGCCAAGTAGGTTTTGGGAAAGGGTAGTCTGATGCATAAAAACAGCGCTTTGGTTTTCGAGAGATGTTCATTTAATCAATGGCACTTAAAAAATAGCGATTGTCACTATTGCCTGCCCATACTCGACATTCTACCTTTGTTTTATTATTAAAATATTCACTCATTTTAATTAAACTTTAATCCAATGCTTTATGTCAAGGGAATGGACACGCACGAATTGGTTCAAGGTTTAAAAGACAAGAATGAAGAAGCCTTTTCTGTCTTGTACGATGCCTATGCTCCATCTCTTTTGGGGATTGCTAATAAAATAGTGAACAATAAACCCGCCGCTGAAGAGATTTTACAAGATGTTTTTGTCAAAATATGGAAGCATATTCATACCTATGACATTGCAAAAGGTAGTTTTTTTACATGGATGGTTAACATCACCCGGAATACCTGTAAAGATTATTTTCGGAGTAAGCATTATCACTATCAGGCCTTGATCACATCAGTGGAATTGGCCCATATTCCGAGTAAATTCATCCCTGTCACGACAAGTCACGAAGAAATAAACATTGACTTAGATCTACTTATGCAAAAACTCGAACCAAGATACAAAGACATCTTTCATCTCGTTTATATTTATGGCTACAGCCAGGTACAAGTTTCCGAAAAATTGAATTTACCCCTGGGTACAGTCAAAACTAGAAGCAATGCTGCACTGAAACGATTGAGGTATATTTATACGCTTTAATGCTAACCCCCTCAATTCAATACATACTCCAACCCCAATCTACCCAACTCCCTGATAAAATCATTATCCGCATTCACCTTCCGATCCAGCGAGACCATATTCACCCGCATCTTCGCCGCAGGATCCAGGATTTCCACCTTGAACTTGTGCGGCCCGGTGTGGGTACGGCACAAACCATCCAGTTCGGCAATGATCGTTTCGGTGATCCGTTCCAGCGGGAGTTTGAGCGTAATCGACTCCGTCATGCTCAGGGCGATGCCTTCCAGTAGGCGCACTTCCAGCACTTTGAAGTCCATTTCGCCGTCGTCTTTCCAGCCTTTTTGGAAGCGGCCTTTGACGAAGATGGCGATGCCGTCGGTGAGCAGATGGCGATGTTTTTGATAATCCTCACCAAAGAGTTTGATTTCGTAGGAGCCCGTATAGTCGCTGATCTCGAAGATGCCCCAACCATTGCCATTTTTGCTGACCCGGTGGATGGTTTTGGTCACCATACCGCCGACCTGTATGGTCGGCTTATTCTGGTGGTTGTTCAGCGCATCGATGGTACAGGTCATGAAATGTTCGATCTCCACGCGGTAATCGTCCAGCGGGTGGCCGGAGATGAAGATGCCCGTTACTTCTTTTTCGCGATTGAGCTTTTCCAGCAGCGACCAGGGTTCCACTTGCGGCAGCGGCGGTTCGGGCAACATCACCGAATCACTCATGTCGCCAAAGAGGGAATTGGCCGATTGTGAATGCGTAGCCCTAACCGCACCCGCAAACTTGATGGCGTGCTCCAGCAGGGAATCGTATTTGTCCGAAGGCGCGAAGTATTGGCCGCGGTGAGTGCCTTCAAAACAATCAAAAGCGCCACCCAGCGCCAAACTTTCCAAGGCCTTTTTGTTGACGGCCTTCATGGGCAGGCGGCGCAACATTTCGAAGAGACTTTTGAATGGCCCATTTTTGCGCTCTTCTACAATTTCATCTACCGGGCCTTCACCCACGCCTTTGAGGGCCGACATGCCAAAACGAATCGCCCCGGCCTTGTTCACCGAGAAGTCCATTTCTGATTCATTGATATCGGGGCCCAATACGGGGATTCCTCCCCGGCGGCATTCTTCCAGAAAGAAGGTGATTTTGCCGATGTCATTTTTGTTGTGGGTCAGTACCGAGGCCATGAACTCGGCGGGGTAATGCGCCTTGAGGTAG
Source organism: Saprospiraceae bacterium (assembly GCA_027486765.1). Lineage (GTDB taxonomy): Bacteria > Bacteroidota > Bacteroidia > Chitinophagales > Saprospiraceae > Haliscomenobacter. The sequence continues at coordinate 3,991 of JAIXOO010000458.1, read as the reverse complement.
GCCGTTTGAAAGGCGACAAAGGCGTAGCAAGTAGAGTGCGACTTGTTAAAGGCATAGGAGGCAAAAGCTTCCCAGTCCTTCCAGATTTTTTCCAGCCTGTCTTTCGGATGACCGCGTTTTTCACCTCCCTCCAGGAATTTGGGGTACATGGCGTCCAGGTCCGCTTTGAGTTTTTTACCCATCGCTTTCCGCAACTTATCCGCCTGGCCTTTGGTGAAACCCGCCAGTTTTTGCGACAGCAACATCACCTGCTCCTGGTAAACGGTAATGCCGTAGGTATCCTTCAGGTATTCTTCACAATCGGGTACATCGTAAGTGATGGGTTCCCGGCCGTGTTTGCGCGCAATAAAGTTGGGGATGTATTCCAAGGGGCCCGGGCGGTACAGGGCGTTCATCGCAATCAAGTCCTCGAAGGTGGTGGGCACCAATTCCTTCATGTACTTTTGCATGCCCGTACTTTCATACTGGAAGATACCGACCGTTTCACCGCGTTGGAACAATTTGTAGGTGAGCTCGTCTTCCAGCGGCACCTCGTCCACATCCAGTTTGATGCCGTGGTTTTTTTCAATCATGGCCACCGCATCCTTGATGATGCTGAGGGTTTTGAGGCCCAAAAAGTCCATCTTGAGCAAACCAGCCGATTCGGCCACCGAGTTGTCGAACTGGGTGATGTACATGTCCGAATCCTTGTCTACTTTTACGGGGACGTACTTGGTGATGTCATCGGGGGTGATCACTACCCCGCAGGCGTGGATACCGGTGTTGCGCACCGAACCTTCCAGTTTGCGGGCGGTTTGGATCATTTGCCCGATTTGGTCCTGCCCTTCGGCCAATTGGCGGAACTGGTTGGCTTTGTCTACATCTTCTGAGTTGAGTTCGGATTTGAGTTTGGGGTCGATGCCGTCTTTGCCCAAAATTTTACCCAAGGTAGCCTTGAGGTGGACGGGAAATGTTTTGGCCACCTTGTCCACTTCGGAAAGGGGAATGTTCATCACCCGGCCTACGTCGCGCAGCGAAGACTTGGCCGCCATGGTGCCGTAGGTCACAATTTGCGCTACCTGATTGCGCCCATATTTGTCAATCACGTAGTCGATGACCTGCTGGCGACCTACGTCGTCAAAGTCAATATCAATATCGGGCATGGAAACCCGTTCTGGATTCAAAAAACGCTCAAAAAGCAGGTCGTACTTGATGGGGTCTACGTTGGTGATCCCGATGCAATAGGCTACTGCCGAACCGGCCGCCGAGCCCCGCCCTGGGCCTACCGACACCCCCATTTGGCGGGCGGTGGTGGTAAAGTCTTGTACAATGAGGAAGTAGCCGGGGTAACCAGAATTTTTGATAACCTGCAACTCAAAATCCAAACGCTCCTGGATCTCCGGCGTGATGTGTTTGTAACGGCGGAGCGCACCCTCTAAAGTCAAGTGGCGCAGGTAAGCATCCTGAGTGGCAAAACCAGGAGGCAGGGGGAAAGCAGGTAGCAATACCTCACGCGCCAAATCCAGAAAATCCACCTTGTCGGCGATTTCGACGGTATTGTCTAGGGCCTGGGGCACATCGGCAAAAAGCTGGCCCATTTCCGCTTTGGTCTTAAAAAAGAAGTCGGAGCTGGGGAATTTAAACCGACCTTCTTCTTCCAGGTAAGTACCCGTATTGACACAAAGCAGAATATCGTGCGGCAACCAATCCTCCTCGTTCACGTAGTGGGAGTCGTTGGTGGCAATGACTTTCAGGTTGTATTTTTTGGCGAAGCCCAGCAGGGTTTGGTTGATGTCTTCCTGACTGATGCCCCGGCCATCGATGTTTTCCAGGCCCTTGTGACGCTGGATTTCGATGTAGAAATCTTCTCCAAACAGGTCGACCCACCAGCGCAGTTGTTTTTCGGCTTCCTCAATTTTGCCATGCATGATCAACTGTGGAACTTCCGCTCCGATGCAACAACTGCTTGCGATCAGGCCTTCGTGGTATTGCACCAGCAGCTCCTTGTCAATGCGCGGGTATTTGCCGTACAAACCTTCGATGAAGCCCAGGGAACAAAGTTTGGACAAGTTCTCGTAACCCTTGGCATTTTTGGCCAAAAGCAGCTGGTGGTAGCGCTCGTCGGATTCGCCTTTGGCCCGCGAGAATGCTTTGACGTGTCGATCCTTCACTAGATAAAACTCGCAACCAATGATGGGTTTGATGTTGCGTTTTTTGGCTTCCGCTACAAATTTAAATGCCCCGAACATGTTGCCGTGATCGGTCAGGGCAACGGCTTTTTGTTCGTCCTTTACGGCTTTGTCCATCATCTGGGTAATGGAAGAAGCCCCATCCAAAAGGGAGAACTGGGTATGACAATGGAGGTGGAGAAAATCGGGCATTTTTGTTTTTTATTGGTGGTCAGAAGCTTAGCGCTGATCCGCACACTCGCCAAAAAATGGATTGGTGACGCGTGGAAAGATACGTCCTTTCAGGCATTTTTTGACTTTGAAAACACAAAATATTTAAGCCAAGAACCAAAACACAAATTGAATGTTATTTTTTGGACTTATTCATTCTATTGATTATTATTGCCAAAGATTTTGTAAGTTTATACGCCATTTCGTTCTAATCACTCATCATTTATTCCATTTTTTTTGACTCAATAGACCTTGCTGCTATGAAAGGGATTGTTTTTGTCCATTTATTAGAAATGGTTGAGAATGAATTTGGCGAACTTCTTTTAGAATCAGCCATAGACCAGGCCGAAACTTCAACTCAGGGGGTATTCACTTCAGCAGGCACCTACCCTGCAGAAGACATGCTGAAACTGGTGGGTTCCCTGTCCGAGCTCACTCAACTTCCGCCATCCGCCTTGTACCAACATTATGGCAAGTATCTTTTTAGTAAACTGTTCGCATCTTATCCCCTCTTTCCATCGGAAGTTCTCAACAATGCATTTTCATTTTTGGCATCAATCAACGATGTCATCCATGTAGAAGTGCACAAACTGTATCCTGATGCTGAGTTGCCCCGCTTCATCACTCAGCACCACGATGACAAAAAAATGATTTTGGAGTACAGTTCCAGCCGTCGAATGAGTGACCTGGCCTTGGGGTTGATCCAAGGATGTTTCCAACATTTTAAAGAAGAAGCAGAAATTCAAGTCGTGCCTTTGCAAGAAGATGGAACGATCGTACAGTTTACGTTGATCCGCAAACCGTAAATGCCGCAGCAGGATGGATGAGGTTACGATGTTGCGAAAGAAGTTGGAAAGGGAGCGGCTTGCCAGAAAAGAAGCTGAACGACTTTTGGAAGAGAAAGCGCTTCAACTCTATTTTAGCAATGAAAAGCTACGGCAGTTGAACGCAGATCTGGAAAAACAAGTCGCGTACCAATCCAGCGAGCTAAGGGTGCAACAGGAGCGTTACCGTAGTTTGATTGAAAGCGCCGAGGACTTGATGTTTTGGATGACCCCCGAAGGCATTTTTACCCAGGTGAATCCGGTGGTGTTGCGCATCCTTCAGAAAGAGCTTTCCCAATTGATTGGCACACACTATCTTGACCTAGTACCCGAAGAATTTAAAGACAAAGTCAATCGCTTGCACCAGCGGCAGTTTGAGCGAAAAATTCACACTACCTATCTGGAGTTTCCGGTCTACAGTTCAAGTGGTCAGCTTATTTGGTTGGGATTGAGGATTAGCCTGGTGATCAAAGACGATAAAATCGTAGAGCTAACCGGGCTGGCCCGCAACATCACGCATCGAGTTGCTGCGGAGCAGAAACTGTCGTTGCTGAATACCCGCTTCATCGCACTATTGGAAAATTTGCAAGCAGCTATTCTGGTTGAAGATGAGCATCAAAATGTAGTTTTGGTCAATCGAAAATTCAGTGACTTTTTTGATGCATACCTTTTTCAGAAACAATTTCAGACCAAGCAGGCCAGGGAGTTTATGGAAACCATCGACGCCGGTTATCTCTCTACGCCAATCTTAACTGGCTATACCCAACCCAACTCATTTTCTACTAAAGT
>JAIXOO010000338.1 GCA_027486765.1 Saprospiraceae bacterium | reverse complement strand
TTGTACAACTTGATGATGTAGTTGGCTGCCAATTCAAAACCACCTTTGATGCCCCGGTCGCTAGACAATTCGCCCAAACGCATGTCCCAGGAAGCACCAATGCGCAAGTCTTTGTGGTCTACACCCAAAAGCAGAATGGCTGCATCCCCCACGCGGTACCCCAAGCCCGCATTGAAACGAATGTCTGGAGTCCACTTGTAACCAGCCATTACTTCCGGTACAATCTCGGTGGAATTCGCTACGGACTGAAACAAAAGTGAGGGCGAAATGCTGATTTTATCGGTCAGGTTTTTGGTGTACAAACCGTGGAAAATCGTCCGGGTTGGTTTTTTCACTTTATTGGCGCGTTTGCCCGTTGCTGTGGTGTCCCGATTGCCCAGATCAAAGCCATATTGAGGGCCGTTGATGTGTGCTGCGGAAACCCCAAGCTCCAACAAATCACCTTCCTTGTTGGTTGATTTGAACATCAAACCAACTGAAAAAGTGCGCGATGCCTGAGACTCGAAATAGGGGTTATTGGGATCCGTTGGGCCTTGTCCAAAACGTTGCCGGTCAGAACTCATTTGTCCAGTACCACCACCGGGGCCCAGAATATCTTCTTCAAAACGCAAACTATCCGCCCGTACTGAATACTTAGTGCTCCCGGTTGAAATTCCCAGAGTCAAGTGTTGATCACCTTTTTTGGTCAGTGCAAAGTGGTAAGATGCGTTGATGGCACCTTGCTGCGCAGAGCCCAAACGAGAGGTACCTGCTCGGTCGCCATAAAATGAAAAGCCAGCGCCGACCCAGTCGTTGCGTTTTTTTCGAAATCCTTTGATGACTGGGGCATCAATGAAGAAGGAACGAGTGGAATAATCTTTGGGAAGAAACAACCACTGATCCCGATAAATGCCACCAATCCTGGCGGTGCCAAAAAAAGCTCCGGCTTGGGCGGGGTTTAGGGTAAGGGGCGACATGTTGTACTGGGAAAAGTGAATGTCCTGGGCTCCCAGATGGACCGTAGTGCAAAGCAAAAAAAAGCAGCTCAGCCGGTAGAAAATTCTCATACGCTGGTTTTTAAACGGTAAGTTAGCGGTTATCTATCGACCGCACAAACAAATTAACGCAGATTCGCTGGAATTATGGATTGTGTAGAGCCCTTTTAGCGTTTTTTTTTATTTATTGTCACCCATCAGCTAATCTTGGTAGGAGTGTTGGGTTCCATCGCTGTAAAGATTTTTTCAGGATCAATTTGTTCCATGCAGTTAAAATGTCCCTTAGGGCAGGCGTCAAAACCGATTTTGGAACAAGGGCGGCAGCTCAGGTTTTTCACCTCAACTGTGGTGTTTTTCTCCATTCCATCCGGGTAAAATGGAGTCATGCCAAACTCGGGAATGGTATTGCCCCAAACTGACACAATCGGCTTGCGCAAAGCCGCAGCGATGTGCATCAGCCCGGTATCATGGGTGATGACTTGTTGAGACTGCCGAACCAGAGATGCCGATTGGTGTAGACTGTATTGCCCACAGGTATTGACTACGTGTGAGCCAGCAGCCTGGGCGATTTGCTCTGCTGCCGGACGATCATCTGGCCCACCCAATAATAAAATCGGTAGCTTGATGCCCCTACAAATTTCAATTAATTTATTGACAGGCAAACGTTTGGTAGCATGCGCAGCGCCGATAACCAGGGCAATGTATTGGCCTTGGTGCAGATCATCGCGTATTTCTGGCGTAAGGTTTTGGTCGCCAACCAGATTGCGTAGGGGGAGTTCCTGTGCTTCCGGGATGAAATAATCCAAGCCTTGGCCGTCGTATTGAACGCCTAGTTTTTTAACTGTATCTAAGTAGCGGTGTACGATGTGAGTGTGGGGCAACACATTCCATTTGAAGCGCACCATCAACCATTTTTGGAAGTTGATTTTATCAAAAGAACGGTTGGCAGTGCGCAACAGGAGTTTGACTTGTAAGCTGCGCAGGTTGTGGTGCAAATCGATGACCCAATCGTATTGCTCGCGTTTTAAATCCTCGCTGATTTCGCCAATTTTTGATTTAATGGCATAAACCTTATCAACATATGGACTGGCATCTAGGATGCTTCTGAAGGGTTTTTTGGTCAAAAAATGTACCTCAGCCTGCAACTGCTGCTTCAGGCAACGCACTACGGGTGTGGTCAGCACAATATCCCCAATCGATGAAAAACGGATGATCAGAATTTTTACGGGCACAGTTTACAGGTTTATGGGTGATCGATCAGCTTGATCCCAGGAATCGATTTCATGAGATAGATTGCGGCGAAACTACTGAACTACTGAGAATTAAACCGTCAAATAAGATTAAATGATCTGCATCAATTCGTAAACTGGCAATAAACTTTCGCCCTGGTAGTGTTTGCCTTCTTCCAGTCGCTCCCGATGGGCAGCCATCAATTCTTCATCTTTTTGCATAAAGCCCCAAAGTGTTTTCATCACTTTGCAAAATCTTTCAAAATCGTGGGTAGCTGGCATATCTGGAGTACCCAAGGCACTGAGCAGGCGTTTGAAGCGGTCAAAGTGGTACAAACTGTATTGGTCTGGATATCGAAAAGCCAGGTAAAGCGATACGATTTGGTAACCGTCCTGATGAAAATGTTTGCCTTCCCGGCTACGAGGATGTTTTTCCAAAAATTCAGTCAGCAATTCATCACAATAAAAAACAAAGCGCCCTACCCTTCCGTCAACCTTTTTATTTTCATCAAAAAGATCCTGAAACATCTGCTTGACAAAATCGGGCTGCATGCGCCAGAATTCCAACATCATCCGTTTGGGTTCGTAGTTCTCGCGGTTCCACAAACGGCGGGTTTGGGAATTGTTGAGGCTTCGGTTGTACATCGACGCCGGGTCGGTGGACTCCAAGTTCCAGTTTTCTTGAAAGATTTTTTGCGACTCGTAAATGTAAAGGTGCTCCTCTTTGGCCTCCGAGGCCAGGTGCGTTTTGAATTGATCTAGTGCTTCTTGAATTTTTTTCAGTTGCATGGGAAAATACGTTACTCATCTGATTGTCTATCAGACAAAAAAAATTGAACCCACAAATTTGGAAAATTTTTGAAAAAAGAAGCAGAAAAGATTCAAATTGTATTGATTCGTGGTGCCTCAATTCATGGAATAGGTGCGTAAAAAGCGCCAAAGTCGATCGTAACGGTCGATCACCAGTTCGGTTACCCCCAATTTTTTGAGTTGTTCGCGGTATGCAATAGCCAAACGTTCAAAATCAGGACGCAAACTGAGGCGGGCAATGGCGATGGCACGCATGCAGCGGTGTAGGTGATTGTGCAGGTAAATGGTGGGTGTTTCTGGATCGGAATTGTAGAGGTTGTCTACGTTTTCGAGGCGGGTATATCGCTCGAGGAAACTGATCCCCCGTGATAAAATTCCTTTTTGAATGGCGTTTACGGCAGGTAGAATATCGGCTTCACAACAAATAGAAAAACGCTCGGTGGGTTGTTCAAATAATTTGCCGAGCGGCGTAAACAAGGTAAAATTGTTCGATTGCAACTCAGGCAACCCTTGGGTAAAAGGATGGGCCAAATCCTCCACGGCATCGTGTCTGACCCCCAAACTCACTTCCAGAATGTGTACATTGTCCCCTGGAATCCAATTCAAGATGATGCATTGGAAGCCAGTTGGCGTAACCCGACGGAATTGATTGAGCTGAGGCATAAAGAAATAATCTCGTTCTGCCAGCCGTTTTTTCAATTCTTCCTGGATCTGATTTTTTAGCAAACTTGTTTGTTGTAAATGGAGGCTACTCATTGAGTAAGTTTAAATCCAAAACGAAGGTAGGTCTAATTTTTTAAAGCTGTGTTAACTGAGTGTAAAGTTTCTAACATACCCCCCTAAAATTTGCTTTAAGGTGCATATTTTCATGCATTTGCAGGCAAATAAAAAATTTCATTCCCATTTATTACGAAAAAAGCCAGGAGCGTACCCCTGGCCACCTAAAAAACCCGACTGTTATAAAATGCAAAAACTAAAAACAGGAAAAAAAGACGACTGTAGTTCGAATAGAAGATTCTTTATTGAGACAAGCCTGCGCGGAAGGATTTGTACTCAATTTATTAAAACTTTAACTGGATAAAATGGTTCCTATGATCAATTTTGCGCGTCTAAATGGCGTTATTTGGCTGTAGAAGACGCACGGCCGTGCGTCTCTACCATCCACGGGTTCACGTATCAATCTAAAAAAAAATGAAAAAAATACTCTTGTTCAGCCTTTTGGCCATAAACGTAAGTGTGTTGAGTGCCCAAACCAAAACCAAGGTGATCACTCCCCCCAAAGAGACTTCGGACCCAGCAACCAAGGTGGTACTGGACAAAATGCGGGCCAAATACGAGGGCTACAAAACCCTGGAGGCTGATTTTTCGCTGGTTCTGGAAATGCCGGAACAGCCCAAAGAAATTCAAAAGGGCAAACTCCTGCAAAAAGGCAACAAATACCGGGTGAGTTTCAACCAACAAACGGTGATTTCCGATGGGAAAGCGGTTTGGATCATCCTGCCCAAAAACAAAGAGGTGCAAATCAACAACATGCCCGACGCCAACGACGATGAGAGCATTTTGTCACCTCAAGCCTTGTTTCGCATTTACCTGCGCAAAGATTTCCTCTATTCCATCACCAACGAATTTGCCCAGGGCAAACGGGTGATCCAGGAAATTGAATTCAAACCTACCGACAAATATTCCGAATACTCTAAACTGCGCTTGAGTATTGACAAAAAGACCCTGGAATTCATCGAGATGAAGGCTTTTGGCAAAGATGGCTCACGCTACACCGTGGTGATGAACAACGTCATCCCCAACAAACCTTTGGAAGACAGCAATTTTGGGTTCAACAAAGCCAACTACCCTGGGTACCATATCGAGGATCTCCGGGATTAGAATGAGTGAATCAATTTTGTCCAGTAGTTTAAAAAACGTAAAGTCTGGTGCTTTTCTTAGTAGTGGGGCAAAATAAATGTTCATTTTTCCTGAGCCAGAGGATTAGATAAGACACTTAAGCTGAACCGTTTACTTATCTAATCCTCTGGCGAAATGAACATTTATTTTTTTCGCCCCTTCAAAACTCTTTACCGCTTAAAGCGTTTTTAAAGTACCTTTCGGTCGCAATTTTTAACCCATCAAAAAATCAAGCAAACATGGCTTTTGAACTTCCAGCGTTGCCCTATGCGTTTGACGCACTCGAACCCAATATTGATGCACGCACCATGGAAATCCACCACGGTAAGCACCACGCTGCCTATACCAATAACCTGAACGCCGCACTGGCAGGTACTGAACACGAAGGCAAATCAATTGAGTCTATCCTGGCCAATATCTCCCAGTTCTCTCCTGCTGTACGCAACAATGGAGGCGGTTATTTCAATCACAACCTGTTCTGGACCATCATGTCGCCCAACGGTAGCCCTACTCCTGCGGAAGGCACTGCGATTCATGCAGCGATCACGGCAGATTTGGGTGGTTTTGACACTTTCAAAAAAGACTTTGCCGCTGCTGGTGCTACCCGTTTTGGCTCCGGTTGGGCTTGGTTGAGTGTGGATGCCGACGGCAAGTTGTTCGTGAGCTCTAGCCCAAATCAGGACAATCCCCTGATGGATGTGGCTGAGAAAAAAGGTACACCAGTTCTCGGCCTTGATGTTTGGGAACACGCCTACTATCTGAACTATCAGAACCGTCGCCCTGATTACATCGAGTCTTTCTTCAACGTAATCAATTGGGAGGAGGTGAATCGTCGCTACCTCGCCGCTAAATAAAAAAGGTTGAGGGAGGTTGAGGCTACCGTAGCGATTTTGACAAAGTCCTTGTCTAAGTTGCTGCGGTAGCCTAAACCTTCCTCAACCTCCTCAACTTCTCCAACTTTTTTCCCCTCCCTCATATACTAATTTTTTCTCCCACCACGTTTCTCCCTCTACACACACCCGCAATACGAAGGTGTGACCATTCAGGTATACTCATCGCTAGTATTTTGACTTCACTACTGTGCAAACTGACGTTTACCCTACACTGTATGTTCCAGCTAAAACCGTTTCTTTTTACCCAAAACCGTCTCCCATGATCATCGCAGCTTTTTGCCTAATTTTAGTGCTTATTTTTGGTTCGAAATTATTGGAAAGAACCTAACACACTCTAATCACTTAGATACAAAAGGCCGCGCTCTTCAGTAGAGGACGCGGCCTTTCTATTTATAGTTTTTTTCTTTGCATTAGTCCATTCCCAAATCCTTCCGCAGTGGTAGATCTTTTAAGTTGTTTTTTTGCCAATACGCCTCTAATAAGGTATGGGTCCTTTTGGCAATGGTTTGGCGCATTTGTTTGTCCAACAAAGCCGGATGACTGTCCATCCAACCCTCGATCAGGTAAGGTTCTTTGTCCTGAAAAACGATCTCCAGTTTGCGCTCCAGTTCCGGGTAATTGAGTTGGTACACCTTCAAGTTGTTTCCTTTAAATTCATTGCCCTCGTAGTTCCCCAGCTTTGCTTCTGCAACATACGCTTTAAAGGGCTTGTGCATCAGGCGGATGTACATGGCGCTGGGATAAACTTTCACCGTACCTAAGGGTAAGGCATCCGGCCCCATCCGCAGGCGGGTCCATACTTCGTCTTCTAGCAAGGCTTGCGGTAAACTCAGGTTTTGATCCGCTTCATTTTCAAAATAGGAGCGCGATTCTACCTTGTAGTTTTCTTTGTCGGCATTGATTTGCATGAAGGTCTGGCCGCACCAGTCCTGGCTGCTGCTGGTCACTTTGAGGGAATGGGGGAAACGTTTCAATTCATCAGGCGTAAACACTGAAGTCATCACGGAATAGTCGTAAATCCCGGTGGTGAAGCGTTGAATGTTGTTGAGTTTGAGTACCGTGGTGGAATTCTTTTTTTGTCCCTGGTCATTTTTGACTTGTTTATCGGTCAAAAAGGGTTCGGTCACAAAAACCAGAATTGCCTCTCCTGGGTGAAGATCGCGGTACCGATTTTGCGACAAAGTATAATGGTTGATTTCGGCCTTACCCTCAAACCAGTAAGGTCCCAAACCAATTTTTCCTTCTTTTTTGGCAACACTGGCTTTGGCCGACAAGTCCTGTCGCCCCAATTGAGGCATGCAAGTGAAAAATAAAGCCAAGAGCACCAACATCCATTTTATCCGTTTCATAATGCTTATTTTGTGTAGAAACAGCGGAAGTTCAGTTTTGCTTAAAAAATGTTACGCTAAGCTATTATTTTACACTACGATCTGTGCAAGCAAATGGTTTCACCCAAAATATACTCCAATGAAATTGATGTTTTCGCTCTGCATCGTCCTGGGACTGGGCGCATTTTCCTGGTTTAGCCCTAATTCCATCAGCAATCAAAGCCTGGAAGGTGCCTGGGACACCGGGCAAGGGGTGGTGATTTGTACCCCCACTTATCTGGCTTGTACTGACTTTTCGGTGCCCAACAAAAAATTCAAAGGCAGTTGGGGCGGCACTTACACCTGGGTTAAGGACAGTCTCAAAATCCACTTGGAATTTTCAACCTACGATAAGGCCTCAGTAGGCAAAGACAAGGTATTTCTGGCCAAACTGAAAAAAGAGCTGACCCTCAAAGACCCCGCCTCTAAAACCGAACAAAGCTGGAAAGCCATCCCCGAAGATGGCCCCGCTGCCCTCGCCGGACTCTGGCGCATCACTGGCCGCATGAACAACGGGCAACTGAATGCTATGCCCCTGGCTGCCCGCAAAACCATCAAAATTTTCAGCAAAACCCGCTTTCAATGGGCGGCCATCAATACCCAAACTGGCGATTTCTCTGGTACTGGCGGCGGTACTTATACCCTCAAAGACGGAAAATACACTGAAAACATCGAGTTCTTCTCCCGCGATAGCACGCGGGTAGGCGCATCCCTAGGGTTTGACGCACTGGTGGAAGGCAACAAGTGGACGCATACGGGCAAAAGCTCGACGGGAAATCCGGTGCATGAGATTTGGGAGAAACAGTAAAGTGAAAAGTGAAAAGTGAAAAGTGAAAAGTGAAAAGTGAAAAGTGAAAAGTGAAAAAATCCATTTCTCTTTTCATTCCAAACTTTTAAGCAAAAAATTTATGCCGAACAGTTGAAAGACTACAGGTGTACCTGCTTTTCACTTTTCACTTTTCACTCCCTAAGGCAATTGGGTCAAACGGAATTTTTTCCACCTTACTTTGATGCCACCGCCATCGTGGATTTGCAGGGCGATGAACCCTTCACCCTTGCCAATTTTTTCATCTTTGAGGTAGATCATCTGCTGGCCGTTCAGCCAGGTGGTGACCTCATCGCCGATGACCTGGATTTTCATTTGGTTCCATTCGCCGGTTTTGAGGGCTTTTTCGGCTTCGGCAGTGGGTTGGATGAGCCAACCACGGCCATAAGATTCGTAGACGCCGCCGCTGTGGTTATTCAGTGGTGCTACTTCTACCTGCCAGCCGCTGATCTTCACACCCTCGATGCTGGAGCGGAAAAAGACCCCGCTGTTGCCGTTGGCTTCTTGCTTGAATTGCAGGGTGAGGACGAAGTTTTTGTACTTGCCCGCGGTGGATAGGTAGCCGTAGGCTTTGTCGGGGCCACTTTCGCAGATCAGTTCACCTTTTTCAACATACCATTTTTCAGTGCCGTGGATGTTCCAACCACTGAGGTCTTTACCGTTGAAGAGCGATACTTTTTTTTGTGCGGTAGCCAGTAATGGCAAGCAGATGATGCAAACGAGTAGGTAAGTAAATTTCATGAATGAAAGAGATTGTAAGGTAATGAATTGGATAGGGCAACCCTAATCGCGGGTGAATATAAGGAATGAAGAAAAAACAATTGCTGGTTTCTTTTCGATTCACAAAATTGGTCGAACAATTGAATTTATTAGATAGCTTAGTGCCCGCTTTAACTTGACTTGAAACCATTGTTATGCAGCATCACCTAAGCTTTCTTATCCTCGTGAATTTAACACTTGTTTGCACTTTAAAAGCTCAAACGGGGGCCGCTCAGCTTATCCCCAAACCAGTATCTTGTCAGGAGCAAACAGGAGTATTTGAGATCCATCTTTCTGTCCAGGTTTTTGCGGAAAAAGAATGGCAGGCCAGCGCTCAGTTATTGGCCCAGGAGATGAAGCTGAGCGTATCCAAAAGTAAGGGAAAAGCCGGCATTTTATTGCTCAAATCCCCTGAACTACCCGCCGCGGGTTATGCGCTGAACATTACACCACAAGGCATTACCATTCTGGCCTCTGATGAAGCGGGAAGCATCCATGGGCTTTTTACTTTGCTCCAACTGAGGGCGCTACAAACCAAGCCCAATCAAATCCCCTGCGCAAACATCAAGGATTACCCTCGATTCTCCTATCGGGGCATGCACCTGGATGTGTCCCGCAACTTTTTCCCCGTGAGTTTTATCAAAAAGTACATCGATCTGATGGCTTTGTACAAATTCAACACCTTCCATTGGCACCTCACCGATTCGCCCGGCTGGCGTTTACAAATCGATAAATATCCACTGCTGAGTGCGCAAGCCGCATTCCGCACCCATGGCAGTTGGACGGAGTGGAGCAAAAACGGCAGTCGATTCTCGCAAGAAGGGACTGCCGAAGCATACGGTGGATATTACAGCAAAGCCGATGCCAAAGAGATCGTGCGTTATGCCGCCCAACGAGGCATCACCGTCATCCCTGAAATTGAAATACCGGGGCATTCCTATGAAGTTCTGGCCGTATACCCCGAGTTCAGTTGCACTGGAAAGCCTTACCAGCACCATGAGTTTTGCATTGGCAACCCCAATACTTTGCCTTTTTTAACCGATATATTAAGTGAGGTATTGGCCATTTTCCCCTCTGAATACATCCACATTGGTGGCGATGAAGCCGGGACTTCTTCCTGGAAAAATTGCCCGAAATGTCAGGCCCTGAAAAAAGAAAAAAACCTGGCGGATGAACACGAACTACAAGCCTATCTGATCAAACAATTGGAAGCTTTTCTCAAATCGAAAGGCCGGAAATTGATTGGTTGGGATGAAATCATCAATGGAGGCCTTCCTCCCGATGCAACCGTCATGAGCTGGCGGGGCGAAGCCGGTGCCATCACCGCAGCACAACAAGGGCATGATGTGGTCATGACGCCGGGTGAAACTTACCTGGACGCCTACCAAAGTAATCCAAGCACCCAACCTCTGGCCATAGGCGGATTTTTGCCGATTCAACGGGTCTATGCCTACGAGCCCATTCCGGCAGTGCTCAAGGAGAACGAGCAGAAGCACATCCTGGGTACGCAGGGCAATTTGTGGACAGAGTTTATGCCCAGTACGGATCATGTGGAGTACATGACCTTTCCCCGGGCCATTGCGATCGCGGAAAATGGCTGGACACAAAAAGAAGCGAAAAATTATCCCGACTTCCAGCAACGCCTGCAAGCGCATTATTTGCTCCTGCAGCGGATGAATGTCAATTATTACCGGCCTTCGGCTTTTCTGGAAGTAAAAGAAGCCCCAGCTCCCGACAATAGCGGCAATGCAATCACCCTGATCAGCGAGATTTACCAGCCGGAAATTCGTTACACCACCGACGGCAGCACACCTTCAAGTAATTCGGAGCGGTACGTAAAGCCGTTTGTAGTTCAGGGAAAAGCCAACATTCAAGCCGCCGTTTTCAAAAATGGAGTACCCTTGGGCAAGATCACTACCTATCAGGCCAATCATCACCGGGCGATTGGCAAAAAAACGATTTTCAACACCAGATGGAGTGACTCCTATCCTGCTCAGCAAGAAAATACCCTCACCAATGGCGTGCGAGGATCGTTCACGTACAGCGACAAACAGTGGCTTGGATACCTCAAAAATTTTGATGTAACCGTAGACATGGGATCAGTACAGCCCATTCAGGAAGTGGCCATTACTTTTATGCAACAAAAAGGGCCGGGCGTTTTTCTTCCAGCTTATGTGGAAATATTGGGTTCTGAAGACGGGAGTAATTTTGTGCCCTTGAAAAAACTGGAACATGATGTTTCGCCAGAAAATCCGGAATTGTTGTTTAAAACTTTCGCCTGCGCCATGGAACAAGGCAAAGCCCGGTACATTCGCATTGTTGCTCCGAATGTACGCGGAGGTTTTATGTTTACTGACGAGATTGTGATTTATTGAGTGCTTTTCTTAATTGGAGCGAAGGTATAAGAGGTTTGAGGTGTTGGGCCAGCTAAAGACAGTCCTCCAACACCTCAAACCACCCCCGATAAAACCGATCACTATACTTGACCAAATTCCCCGGCAGTGCCGCCAACCCTGCCTCAATCGCCGTTTTAGCCTCTTCCAAATTCCCTTCGGCGTACAACAAAGCCGCCTTCGCCAGCAGGGTATGGGCATCTTTCCCAGTTTGCCCCAATTTTCCCATTTTCTCCCAAACGCTGCGTGCCTGAACCGGGTCATTTGCCAAAAAGGCATAGGCAAACACCAGGTCTTTTTGCAACTCTACCCGAAAGGTCAAGGGTTGATCGTCCAGCAAAGGTTCCATTTCCTGGGCTGCAGCCAGTGCCAATTCCTTTTCGTCCCGATCCAGATGGTAATAGTAGTTCAGTGAATGGGCAAAAGCTTTCATCAAATCCGACTCATCCGATTGGATCAACTCGATTTGGGTCGGATCAATAATGCTATAGGGTTGGTTGGAATAACTGTGCGCCAACACCTCCAATACTGCCTGCTCGATGGCCGCAGTTTTACCCCCACCAATCAAACGAAAGAAACGCGCCCGATCGGTGAAAAAAGCTCCAGTACGACCCGGGATGGTAGTGGCTAGAAACAGGAAAAAGGAAGTGAGGGCGAAAATGAGCGAAAAAACGAGCAGGGCTCTTAAGGCGGCATTAGACCCAGTCGCACTCAAATTCATGGTCGCCCAGAATGAAGGTACGCCTACGAATAGTGCCCCACCGATACTTGTGAGCGGGCCAGCAGCTACTACCGCTGCCAGTTTTTTGACCAAATCCGGGGATTTTTGGGTAGGTAAAGTGGCTGCTACTCCGCCAAAAAGATTGGCATCTCGATTGAAATACCATTCAATTGTGTCATCCAATGGATTCCTGCGAACACCCAAAAAACCAGCTACATACAAGTGAAAAGTAAAGCCCTGATACAAGCCTGTCAAGAGGTGACCTAGCTCGTGTGCAGCCAAGGCCGCCCAAATGGCTACAAAGATCAAGATGAATTTCAATGGATTTTCCCACCAAATGCCGCCGTTTTCCATTAAGGTTTGAAAAACACTGAGGGGCACCAATTTTATAAAAGCATAACTAAGCAAATAGCCCACCACAGCGCCCAATGAGCAAGCGATGATCAGTTGTACCGTTTTATTCTGTTTCTTTTTACCCATAAACTAGCAAATACCAGTTTTGGGGAAAAAGTTCATACAGCGTCTTGCAATTTAAAGCCAATTGTTACTTCACTCTCCCCTTTAACAACCAAGCCCTGAAAGGGCGACATCTCTTAAGAATGGGCAGCGCCCATTTTCTGAATGCTCTACTTCAAAAGTATCGCCTCCCCTTTGTAGGATTGAAAAACCTGATCTGCAGTTTCCAGCTCAGCTATCCACACAAAGGTACCCGGCGGCACTACTTTCCCGCCATAAGTGCCATCCCAACCAATGGTTTCATCGTTGAGGGTACCGTTGCTGGCTTCGTACACAAGATTGCCCCAACGGTCAAAAATGCGAAACTGCACAATTTTCAGGTTTTTTTTGCCCAACAAATAAAAGCGGTCATTTTTGCTGTCGCCATTGGGAGAAAAGGCGGTTGGCGCATAAACCTGGTCTTTTTTGACCACAAAAACATTAAATACCGCCTGCGATCGACAACCATTTGCACTCAGCACCTGAACCTGGTACACCGTACTGCGTGTAGGGTTCACTTGAATGCTGTTGCAGCCAACACAAGGAGCAAGATCGGTGCCCACCCATTGAAGGGAGGCCAGGCCAGTCGAGTCACCCAGGACCGCGGTCAATTGTAGGGAATCGCCCGGAGCGACTTCATTGGTAGGCGCAGTGATACTCACCTCAATGGGGATAGAAGCCAAAATGGTCAAACTCGTATCTCCTTCACAACCCGCCGCATCTTGTACCCTGATGCGGTAAGTACCTGGCGCAAGGTTATTGAAATTGCGTTGACTGGCAAAAGTGCTATCTCGTAAGGAAAAAGTATAAGGTGCCACGCCCCCACTCACCAATTCGATGCCAATGCTGCCCCGGCCATCAGTGGCACAAGGCGGCTGCTTCAAATTGATGCGATCAAACTGAGGGCCATCGGTGTTGCCCCCCAACTGAAATGAATCGCTAAAGGTACAGCCATTACTGGCATTGCTGAGTACCACACTGTACAGCCCAGAGGTATTGACTTGTACTGTCGCAGCCGTATTTGCGCCGCTTATTCCTTGTCCTGTCCAGGCATAATTCACATTGGGCAATACATCCACAGCTAAGGTCGCGGTAGGATTGGCACAAGAAAAAGGCGTTTGTACCTGGATTAAACTGAAAGGCCGTAGGGTATCCGATTCCACCGTAGTGGTCAATCTTAGGCTACAACCGTTGACCGTATCCAGTACCAAAAAGGTGTAGCGCCCACCGCTAAAAGCTGTAGTGCTGGCGCTGCGCGATAGGGTATCGAGCAAAGAAGGAGCAATCCAGAAGGTTTCCACCCGACTGGAATTGACGGTAGCCCGTAAAGGGGTGCTGCGGTTGATGCAGGTAATCTTGCCCGTGGCGTCCAGCGTTGCAGAAGGCCGCAAGGTATCGGCGGTAATGCTGGTATCTTTAGTAGCCTGACAGGCATTGCGGGTATTGCGAACAATGAGTTGGTACAAGCCCGCTGCATTGATGCGCAGGAACGAATCCTGGCTTACGGTTCCACCCGTGCCATTGCGCCAGGTATAACTCAGGTTTTTGCTATTGCTGCCCGCAGTCAAGAGTACCGATTGGGAGCGGCAGTCCAATTGCCCTTGTCCGCGCAGTCGAATGCTTGGTTCCAGTGTGTCTACCGCAATGGTAAAGTCGGCGGTGTTTTGGCAGCCATTGCTGGGCTGTACGACCAGCAAGCGATAGGTACCCCCAACACTGGTGGGTACCAATGGGTGAGGTAGTGTGTCGTTCTGGGGTGTAATCCAATAATATTCCAGGATGTTGTTGACCGGGGAGAATTGCAATTGGGTCTGTCTGCGCAAACAATTAATGCTATCCCCTCGCAAAGTAGGCGCAGGAGGTTGAGTTTGGTCAAAACCGATCACGATATCCAGTGGCTCTGAGGCACATAAAGAATCCGAAGTGGCAATGACCTGATAGCGCCCGGGGATAAATGCGGTATCTCTGGCCAGGGTTGAGCTGTAACCATTGGGTCCACTCCAGGCATAAGTAGCCAGTGAATCAGAAGACTGCGCATCCAAAAAAACATAGGGATCCCGACAGGTAATCGTATCAGGAGTAGCCTGGACGCTAGGTATAGCAATGATCTGAATGGTATTGCCAATCAAGACTGGAGGGAACTCCCGGATATTGTTTCCAGCCAGATTGTACTGTGCAACGATTGGCGCAGTTTGATCCCGAGGGTTGGTCACAAAACCCAAAGAGGCAGGGTTACCCGGTTGTAAGGCTACCACACGAAGTACAAATATTCGGGTTGAATCGGTTAAGGTAGAAAAAGTGCCATCCGATTTGAACCAGGTGAAGTTCACTCGTATACCCGATGCCGGAGCTGAAAACTCGAACTCATTTGGGGGGAAAATACTGTTGCTTACGCCCAAAAAACGGAACTGCCCTCGCGCCCAACTGATGGCAAATTGAAAACCCGCTACACGCCTGAAATGAACGGCGCGAACGGGTATGTCGATGGTATCACCCACACAGACTTTGCGGGAAGTCAGGATGAAGGTTGTAGAATCAATCGCTCCTTGAGCATAGCCAGTGCTGTGACTCAGTAGTGTAGCCAGTACCAGCAGTACCAAAATGTATAATTTTCCCACCTGAATGATGTTTCAAATTTCGGGTATCGGATTTCGGATTTCGGCTGGCGCATTAAACTACAAATTGAAGTGTGTTACAAATTTGATTTTCCAAGCATAGAAAATCCAATATAGCATTACACCAAATTTGAGACTAAAGCCCCAACCGAAATCCGCAATCCGAAATCCGAAATCAATACTATTTCGTCAAAATCACCTTATCCGTCAATACGCCATAAGCGGTCAGGATTCGATAATGGTAAACGCCATTTTGGCCCAGGGTGTTGCCATTAATTGTCCATTCCTGAACGCCTGCTGACAAATTCCGGGCTTCGCGGTATACTTCACGGCCAGCCGCATCAATGATCGATAAGGTGGTGCGAGAATCCGTAGGCAATTTGAAACGAATCAAAGCCTGATCACTGAATGGGTTGGGTTGTACGCCCAATGCTTTGATGGCATTGCGTTTGCCCAAATCCACCTTGAGCGCCGCATCCGTGAAGCGGGCCTTCAATTGTTTCGCTTGACCCGCCTGGTTTACTGCCATTCCAGCCAATCCTTGCTGATTGAGCCAGATTGCTTCAGCTACTTCACCTGCTTTGCGGGTATTGAAGGTAAGCTTAAACAAAACGGGATTTTCGGCACTGCGCAAAGTTGCTCCGGTTTGGTACCACAACGTTGGGATATGGCCCTCAGCTATGGCATTCAAATTGAAAGTATTGCGGTCTACTCCAGGCACATCACCTGCTTCTACCCCTACAAATTCGAGGGTTTCGCGGTCAAAGCCCAGATCGAACTGATACCCTGCATATTTACCCAGATCACTCGCACGTACTTCTACCACCAGTTTTTCACCGTAGTCAAATGCGCGATTAGCCATGGTGATTTCCATCGGTGCTTCGCCACGCAGCTGCGCGTCCTTGCTCAGGTTGACGTCGCCCACCTTGATGCCAATGAAGTCATTGTTCAAGGTGTCTTTTTTCAAACCCGTAAACCCGATTGTATCCGGGAATTTCACGGTCAACGGATTGGCCACACTGTCCGGGAACTTAAAGCTGACCGGTACAAAGCGCCAGGACGTGTTATTCGGGAATGAATCCAGCGAACCCAAAATCAAACGACGGATGTCCAAAATGTCGGCCACGGTAACTGTACCAGACTTGTTTACGTCGGCAGCAATCCACTTGTAAGGACTGTCCAGGGTATCCTTAGCCAGAATATGCCGCTGGATCAATACCACATCCAGAATGTTCACCCCACCAGAATAATTAGAATCCAGTGAAGGACGAATGGTATGGTTCTTATTGTACGCCAACGAATCGAATGCATATTCCCCGGTCACCCCAGTAACCACTGAAGCAAGGCTGTCGGGGCTGATGTCCACCGTTACAAATTTCACCGGAGTTTTGTCTTCGCGGTAAATTTTTCCGGCTATTTTAACCGGGCCTGTGGTATCCACTGGAGGAACTACCGTTGTGTCTGGACAAACTATGCCATCAATGGTCGTTGGAATGATTTCAGTCAGTGAAGATTTGGTTGCAATGATCTTCGACGGTGCATTTTTGAACTGAATTGGAATACACTCTTTACTGGCCGAATCTCTGCTGATTCGTAGGGTAAAGATGGTCGTACTATCCTTCAGCGTTACCCCGTTCGACTGTGCATCAAACCAGTTGACCGTACGCACAAAAGGCGAGAACGCAAAATTCTCTACTCCTCTGAGCGCCGTGGTATCATTGATAAATCCGACAAAGGTCGCCAAACTATCAGGTATCGCGAGTGTGAACTGGAATCCCTGTACTTTGTCAAAATGGAGCACTTTTACAGGTACACTCATGGTACTATCCGTAAGGGTTACGCCACTGGTGTCTACGAAGAAAGTGAGTGAATCGACCTGGACTGGGGGCTGGATAATCGTATCAGTACCCAATATGACTTTAAAGACGCAGGAGTCGATCACCTTCTTGGAGGTGGTATCCGTAAGTACATACCTGATGCGCGTTGTACCCACGGCCAGCGTATCGCCAGATTTGCGATTGCTACTCAGCACTGCAACCGTACTGTCACAACCACTTGAAAAAGTAGGTGTCTTCCAGGTCACTACAGCCTTGGTTTGGCCAGCCGGAGCTACCGTGATGATGTCCGTAGGGCACTCGGTAAAGCCAGCAGTCTGGGTGCTATCGATGAGTACCACAATGGCAGTTCGTTCTTTGCTGGCACACTTCTTACCCGAAGAATCAATGGCTTCGACGTATAAGGTGTCGGCTTTGGTCGGTTTAAAGCTCAGGGTATCTTTAGCCAATGGAGTCCCTCCAGTAGGCACATCGTACCAGTTGACGGTAAGGGAAGAGTCTGCTTTCACTTTAATTACTGGTAAGGTGCTTACCGAACAGGCTTTGATGAGATCTGCTTCAATTTGTGGTTTAGGGGAAGCCGAACCAATCACAACGGTAAGAATGCCTTCGCAACTGCTCGTTGTATCATTGACCATTACAGTGTAAGTGCCTGGGCCAAGCCATACGGAATCCGTAGTTGCCCCAGTGCTCCACTTGTACCCAACACCACCTGAAACCCTCACTAAAGTAGAGTCTCCATCACAAAGACTTGTGTCACCGCCGATAATCGTAACACCCAACATCGGCTTCACTGCCAGGGCAAGTTGCACCAAACTGTCGCAACCTCCTTCAGTAAGCAAATTGACAATGTAGGTGCCCGCTTGACGGAATACATTTTCACCCACTGTGTAGCTTTGACCTTCACAAATGGTGGTATTGATCAGGGTATCACGTGGCGCAGTGGAAGTTGCTCTTACTCTGGTCACAATAATGGTGCTATCACATCCGCCAGCAGTCACCAGTTTAGTCGTGTCGGTACCAATCGGACCTAGACAAACGGCAATAGTACGGTTAATGACTGTATCTCTGCAGGTAGGTGGCGGAGGTGGTGCGATGGTATCCGTAGTTATTTCAACCGATCCAGCCTCACCTTTAAATGCACGTTTGGAGCGCTTCGGCCCCAGCACTTCCGTATTGACACTGTCGGTAAAACTGATTGCAGATTTACCTTCTTTCAGCGGTTTAAAACAAAGTTGGTAAAGTTTGGTGCTATCCCGGATGGTTAGCCCGGCAGCACTTTCGGTTTTGGAATAAACCAGCGAAATCAAACCTCCCGGCTTCACACTAAAATCATTCAGCGTGAGTTTCTTCAAAGCGCTGCCGGTGTCTACCTTGATTTCCTTGAATTGCAGAAAGGTAGTGTCAAATTTCACCGTGTACTGCAGGGCAGCGATGGTGTCAAAATTTACCGCTACCACATTTACACAGACCAGTGTATCCTTTAAGCGGGCTTTCACATTCGCTACACTTACCGGGAAGGCCGTGCTATCGAGGGGCATAAAAAAGCTCAAATAGCCCGGCGGCTTGATAAATTGGTTTTTGGGGCCATCCAGGGCAGATAACTGCCAGCAAAGCATGCTGGATAGCAAGAGTAATAAAACTGTTCTCATATGTCAATGGTTTTTTGCAAGGTTATGGGGGCTATGCCAAAAACAAAGGGCATAGCATGGTTGTACTAACTTATCACTTGTGTTTCGTGGAAAATCATTGTGGCTGGAAAAAATAAAATGAAAGGTTGGCTGGAATGAAACGTTAACGTCGTCATTTGTATGAAAAGTATCTACCTGTCCCAAGAATTTTTACAAAATCACCGAAACTTCTCGCGCCGCCAATCGTTGGGCCTTTGCCCCATAACCCGCTTGAAGGTACGGTTAAAATGAGGGATATTGTTGAATCCCGTTGAATAAGCCACCTCCGCCACAGTAAGTTGCTGTTCCTCTTTGAGCATCCTACAAGCAGCATTGATGCGGATTTCGTTGAGGAAAACCGTGAAGGTTTTGCGGGTATGTTTTTTGAAATATCGGCAAAAGGCCGGAGGCGTAAGGTGAATTTGGGCAGCCACTTTTTCCAACTCCAGGTCATCTGCATAGTGTTTGAGCAAATAGTTGAATACGGTACTCATCCGTTGGCCCTCGCTTTCTGAAATGGCAAAAGGGCTTTTTTGACTCAAATAAATAGGTTTTTTTTCGGCGTACAAATATTCCAACAATTCCAGAAAAAAAGCCACCCGCTTCAGCGTTTGAGCAGACTGAATCAACAGCATCAACTCAATGACCCGAACTTTGGCGCCTTCGCCTACCTTGATTCCACGGTCAAACCCATTTAGCAATGCAGCCATTCCACTCAATTCAGGTATGGCTTGTAATGTTTTACCCATTTTGATGGGATCAAAAAATAAGGTGAGCGCATGAATCGACAACTTGGAATTGCCTTCAAAATAAGCCGGATCACTGTTGAACAAATGGGGTTGATTGGCGCCAATCAAAAAAACAGCTTCTGCCTCAAAACGATGCACCTGTTCCCCTACCAGTAAGTTGCCATTCCCCTCACGTACCCAGGTGATCTGTATCTCGGGGTGTTGGTGTAAATGGGGATAAAAATGCGGCTCCCGATCCTCTTGGACAATGATCGATTGATCTCCACTTACGGGAATGGTAAAAGGAATAATTTTCAAGATACAACGTTTTTTGTCCGCAAAATACGGCCACTGGAGCGTATTTGGTTAAAAAAAGTTAGTTTTTAGTAAATCTACATCAATCCCCCTACCCTTTCGACCCCTATTTTTGTCAAAAATTACCACATGAACGCATTTGAATGGAAGGGCGTGTTTCCGGCGCTTACCACCAAATTCAATAGTCAGGATGAATTGGATCTGCCATTGTTCGCCAAAAACCTACAAGCACAGCTAGATGGTGGCGTAAACGGCATCATTTTGGGCGGCTCACTCGGTGAAGCCAGTACCATCACCGAGGCCGAAAAAGAAACTTTGGTCAAATTTTCATTGGAAAAGCTGGAAGGCAAGACGCCAGTTGTGCTCAACATTGCCGAAGGTTCTACCCGTGAGGCGGTACGCCAGGCTCAGTTGGCCCAAAGCTGGGGTGCCGATGGCCTCATGCTCCTGCCCCCCATGCGCTACAAAGCCGATGACCGCGAAACCACCGCGTTTTTCCGCACAGTAGCCCAGTCTACCGACCTCCCCATCATGCTGTACAACAATCCAGTCGATTACAAAATTGAAATCACGCTGGACATGTTTGCTGCTTTGATCGAAGAAAAAAACATCACTGCCGTCAAAGAGTCGACTCGTGATGTTTCTAATGTAACCCGACTGGTCAATCGCTTTGGTGGTCGCCTCAAAATCCTGTGCGGTGTAGATACACTGGCACTCGAAGAATTGGTGCTGGGCGCCGATGGTTGGGTAGCTGGCTTGGTTTGTGCCTTCCCCGCCGAAACCTGCACCATTTATCGCTTGGTGAAAGAAGGAAAGTTGGCCGAAGCCTTGACCATTTACCGCTGGTTCTTACCTTTGTTGGAGTTGGACCTCCACCCCAAACTGGTACAGTACATCAAACTGGCTGAACAAGAAGTGGGGATTGGCTCCGAATACGTACGCGCCCCCCGTTTGCCCCTTGAAGGTGCGGAAAGAGACCGCATTTTGAAGGTGATTCGGGATGGGATCGCGGCAAGACCATAAGTTATAGTTGAGAAGGTTGAGGGAGGTTGAGAAAGGTTGAGGCTACCGCAGGGACTTAGACAAGGACATTGTCAACATCGCTGCGGTAGCCTCAACCTTCCTCAACCTCCCTCAACCTTCTCAACTTCTCCTCAACCATACCACTATGAACAAACAAACCATGCAACAAGCCGCCGCGGCTTTCCCCATTTACAGTAAAAAAAGCACTGCTGAACGTGCTGAATTTTTGGAGCGCATTGCCAGTGAAATTGAGGCTTTAGGCGATACCTTGATTCAAACCGCTATGGCCGAATCAAATCTGCCCGAAGCCCGCTTGCTCGGCGAACGCGGCCGCACAGCCAATCAGCTCCGGCTTTTTGCCAATCTGGTGCGCGAAGGCTCCTGGGTAGAAGCCGTGATCGACAGTGCCCAGGCTGAAAGAATCCCCCCTCGCCCCGATTTGCGCAAAATGCTCAACCCACTGGGGCCAGTGGTCGTTTTTGGGGCCAGTAATTTTCCATTGGCTTTTTCTACCGCCGGTGGCGATACCGCTTCGGCTTTGGCTGCTGGTTGCACCGTGGTGATCAAAGGGCATCCTGGGCATCCCAAAACTTCGGCCTTGGTATTCGGCGCGATGCAGGCAGCGATTGCCGCTTGTGGCATGCCTGAACATACCATCCAGCACGTGGAAAGCACCGATTTTGCCACCGGCAAAGCCCTGGTGCAGGATCCACATACTAAAGCGGTTGGTTTCACTGGTTCTTTCGCTGGTGGAACGGCCTTGGTTGAATACGCTCGTGAACGCAAACAACCCATTCCGGTTTTTGCCGAAATGGGCAGCATCAATCCGGTGATTTTGTTGCCGGAAATCCTCTCCGCACAACCCGAAGCACTGGCAAAACAACTGGCCGCTTCTTTCACGCTGGGCATGGGACAGTTTTGTACCAAACCCGGCTTGATCCTGGCTCAAGACTGTGAAGCGCTCGACGTTTTCCTGCGCACCATTGGCCACGAAGTGCCTGCTCTGCCGACCATGCCGATGTTGCACGCAGGTATTCACGCGGCTTTTGAAAAGAACTTGAATACGGCCCTTGAGCAACCTGGCCTAGGTGTTTTGGGCAAAACAGCAAAAGAGGTTAGCGGCATCGAACCAACTGCAACCATTGCCTTGGTAGATGGCGAGACTTTTTTGGCCAACCCCAAATTGCACGAAGAAGTTTTTGGCCCTTACGCCCTGGTGGTGAAGTGCCAATCGAAAATACAAATTGCCCAAATTCTGGCGCATTTAGAAGGCCAACTCACCCTAACCTTTATGGCCACCGAGGCCGAAGCACTGGCCAACGCCGATCTAGTGGAGCTCGGCCAAGCCACGGCTGGCCGGGTGATCTTTAATGGTGTACCTACGGGGGTTGAGGTAGTGGCTTCCATGCAACACGGCGGCCCTTATCCGGCTACCACCGATAGCCGCTTTACCTCGGTAGGCTCCGACGCCATCAAGCGCTGGGCTCGCCCGATTTGTTATCAAAATTATCCAGCTGCCTTATTGCCCATGGAACTGCAAGACAATAATCCACTGGGGATTTGGAGATGGGTGGACGGCAATTTTACTAAGTGATGAGTGATAAATGATGAGTGATGAATCTTTGGACTTTCATTCCTGCCAGGTTTCATGCTCCAATTCATCACTCATCATTCATCACTCATAATTCAAATCACGTGAGGACTTTCTTCTGCATTGACGCCCACACCTGCGGCAACCCGGTACGCCTGGTGGCTGGCGGTGGCCCCCAACTGGAGGGCAAAGACATGAGTGAAAAACGCCAGCATTTTCTTGCCGAATACGACTGGATTCGCAAGGGGCTGATGTTTGAGCCACGGGGGCACGACATGATGAGTGGCAGCATTCTGTATCCACCGCACGATCCCAAAAACGACGTGGCGGTGCTCTTCATCGAAACCAGCGGTTGCCTGCCCATGTGTGGTCACGGCACCATTGGCACCATCACCGCTGCCCTGGAGCATGGCTTGATCAATCCCAAAACGCCAGGGAAAATCCGCATGGAGGCCCCGGCTGGCCTGGTAGAAATCACTTATGTGCAGGAGGGCAAAAAAGTCAAAAGTGTTCGTTTGACCAATGTAAAGTCTTTCCTGGCTGCTGAAAAACTTCCGGTGGAGTGCCCTGGCTTGGGGCCAATCACTGTGGATGTGGCTTACGGAGGCAACTACTACGCCATTGTGGACGTCCAGGAAAATTTCCCTGGACTGGAGCATTACCCCGCCGAACAATTGGTGGCCTGGGCTCGGGAATTGCGCAAACGCATCAACGCCCTGTACAGTTTTGTACACCCTGAAGATCCTACGATCAACGGTTGTAGCCACATTCAATGGACCGGGAAAACGATTCACCCCAATGCCACCGCCCGCAACGCGGTTTTTTATGGCGACAAAGCCATCGACCGCTCGCCTTGCGGCACGGGTACTTCGGCGCGTATGGCGCAGTGGTATGCACAGGGCAAGTTGCATAAGGGGGATGAGTTTGTACACGAAAGCATCATCGGCTCCCAGTTCATTGGGCGTATTGAAGAAGAAACCAGCTTGGCGGGCAAACCCGCTATTCGCCCCAGCATTGAAGGTTGGGCACGAATTTATGGCTACAATACCATTAGCATCGATCCGGAAGATGATCCGTATGCGTATGGGTTTCAAGTAATATAATGGTCGAGGGAGGTTGAGAAGGTTGAGAGAGGTTGAGGCTGCCGCAGTGGCTTAGACAAGGTTTTTGTCAGCATCGCTGCGGCAGCCTCAACCTTCCTCAACCTTCTCAACCTTCCTCAACTCTTTCAAGCTATCCATGAAAACAGCAATAGTCATCGGCGGCGGCATCATTGGCCTTAGTTCCGCTTACTACCTGAGCCGCGCAGGCTGGCACGTGACAGTCATCGACAAAGGGAACCGCCGCAACAACTGTTCTACGGGCAATGCTGGCTACATTTGTCCCAGCCACTTTGTGCCCCTGGCTACACCGGGGATTGTGTCGCAAGGTCTGAAATGGATGCTCAATTCACGCAGCCCTTTTTATGTGCAACCCCGCCTGAGTTGGCCGCTGATTCAATGGGGCATCCAGTTCATGCGCAGCGCAACGGCTCAACACGTGCAGGCA
The DNA here is from genome assembly GCA_027486765.1 of Saprospiraceae bacterium. Classification (GTDB taxonomy): domain Bacteria; phylum Bacteroidota; class Bacteroidia; order Chitinophagales; family Saprospiraceae; genus Haliscomenobacter. The sequence continues at coordinate 8,018 of JAIXOO010000338.1, read as the reverse complement.
TCGGCGCGGCCTTTGCGGGACATTGCTATGTTCAGCATGGCCTGTTATGAGGAATTGAAAAAAGAACCTGGTTTCGACTTTTTTTATGCCCACGACGGCATGTTGGAAGCGGTACAAACGGCTGAAAATGCCCACCACGCCCAGGAAACCGCCAAGATTGCCCGCGATTTGGGCCTCGACGCGGAATGGCTCGACAAGGATGGGGTAAAAGCCATCGAACCAGATGTGGAAATGAACATCCGGGGCGCCACTTGGTTCCGCTGCGACGCGCACTGCAATCCCGAACAACTGGTGCAAAACCTGGAGCAATACCTGCTAAAAAATGGAGCCGTGCTGCAAGTAGATACCGAGGTGACTGGCTTTACCAAACAAAACGGGGCCATTACCCAGGTGCAAACCGATAAAGGAACGCACAACGCCGATTTGGTGGTGCTGGCCACTGGCTCCTGGAGCCGGGAAATGGCGGCTAAACTGGATTTGAGCTTGCCACTGGTCGCTGGCCGGGGCTATTCCTTTTTGGCCAATGCCTCCGATTTCCCCCTGCGTCGCCCAATTATCCTGACCGAAGGCCGGGTGGCAGTCAGCCCTTTTGAAGAACAAATTCGTTTTGGCGGCACCATGGAGATTACACCCATCAACACCCCGCCGCGGTACAAACGGGTCGAAGGCATTGTGCAATCGGCTCGTGAATTTTTCCCTCAATTGAAATTAGAACAGCCCAAAGCTGAGGATATCTGGTATGGCTACCGCCCTTGTTCAGCGGATGGACTGCCTTACATTGGGCGACTCCAAAAAACGCCGAATGTGATCGTGGCGACCGGGCATTCGATGTTGGGTTTGAGCTTGGGTGCGGGTACGGGTAAGTTGGTGGCGGAATTGGCGGAGGAGGAAAAGGTGAGTGTGGATTTGGGGGTATTTTCGCCAGCGCGGTTTGATTGAAAGGCTTTTTTTGATTTGATGCTTTATGGATAGGATAAATTTTAATAGTACACTACTTGCAATCATTATACAACAACGCTATATTTGTTAACAAATGGGTATAGATTATACATTTAAAACCTAAAATAGAATTATGGAAACCATTGATGATCAACAACGGAAGTTAGGCTTCTGGGGCGAAGGCTCCAAGCTCTTTGGTATTTTTATTGTGAACATGTTGCTGACCCTGATTACCCTCGGGCTATATTACCCCTGGGCGCGTGCTGCAACAATGAAGTACCTTTATCAGGAAACTGAGTTTGAAGGCAGCCGGTTTACTTTCCATGGCACTGGAAAAGAAATGTTCATCGGATTCATCAAGGCATTGGGCATTGTTTTAAGCCTTTATTTGGTTTTATTTCTCTTTATGTGGATTGGAAATACCTTGTTCACCCTTTTGGGGATTCTGATTTTCTTCACTGGCATGTCCTTGTTGACGCCCATCGCCATTCACGGAGCGCTCCGCTATCGGATGTCGCGCACTTCCTGGCGAGGAATTCACTTTGGCTATCGTGGAAATCTTTCCGAACTGATCCGCATTTGTATCATTGGCTTTTTGCTGACCCTGGTTACTTTTGGCATTTACAGCTTTTGGTTCGAAATGAAAGTACGACGCTACCTGATCCAAAACATCCGTTTTGGCAATGTGCAGTTTTCTTTTAGAGGAGATGGCACCGATTGGTTTGGACTCAATCTGGCGGGCTATTTGCTAAGCATAATTACCCTGGGAATTTATAGCTTCTGGTGGATGAAAGACCGCCTGAAGTTTCAATTTTCCAACATCCGCATTCACCAGGACGATTCGACAATCAAGGTCAAAACAAGCTTCACCGGAGGAAATTATTTTGGTTTGGTCATTGTCAATGGCATTTTGATGGTGATCACCTTAGGGCTTGCCACACCATGGATCATGATCCGCAACATCAAATACATTTTTGACAACATCGTGCTGGATGGTGCATTCAACCCTGATGCCCTTGAGCAAACCGAAGAAGACTACCGCGATGCCACTGGCGATGATTTGATGGATGCATTGGACATGGGGATGTAATCATTGGATATGTACGAATACGAGGTAAAATATTATGATGGTCAATCTTCTCGCAGCAGGAATGCTTTTCTCCTGCTGCGGGACAGCCATTGGCAGCTGATCTTTCGCGATGAAAACGATGAAGAACAATCCACTCGTTGGGAAATTGATCAGATCAAGCAAAATGATATGGGGAGTGCACTAAACACTTTCCATTACGGCGATTTTCCACACCAAAGCGTTGAAATTGAAGACCCCACGTTCATTGATGATTTAAAGCAAAAATATCCAGGCCTGGACTTTGTCAACAAAAACTACCATCGCGTACTGACCGGAGGTTGGAAAGTGATGGCTGGTTTGGTGGCATTGACGATACTCTTGTTTGCTTTGTTTGCCTTCGTGATCGCCCCCAACAGTGCAGCTTTGATCGCAGGGCAAATACCCCGCAGCTTTGAGAGCAAGCTGGGCGAGAATGGTTACCAGGTCTTTATGACTACCGCCGAGGAGGATGCTAAGCGCTCGCTCCTTGTCAATCGTTTTGCGAAGCAGATGGATTTTGATACCGACTATCCGATCAGGATTACTGTGGTTGAATCTGACGAAGTCAATGCATTTGCCTTACCGGGTGGCCGCATTGTCCTATTTTCAGGCTTGCTGGACAAAATGGGATCTGCCGAAGAACTAGCCGGCTTGCTGGGACACGAAGTAGGGCACGTCAAGCACCGCCACAGCATCAAAGCACAAATGCGCAGCCTCTCTACCTACCTGTTTGTTTCCTTGCTCCTGTCGGACGTCAATGGCGTCACCGCAGTACTGATGGACAATGCCAAAATGCTCAGCAACCTGAGTTACTCCCGCAAACTGGAGCACCTGGCCGATGAAGAGGCCTTGGCTGTGCTGCAAAAAAACCACATCTCGCAATCGGGCCTGGTTGATTTGTTCCGCACCCTGCAAGGCGAAGCAGGAAAAGAACCCGAGTTCCTGAAGTTCCTGAGCTCACACCCCCTTACCCAGGATCGATTGGATTTTGCCAAAAAAGCAGCGGCAAAACAGCGAGGGGAACAAGAGAATCTGGAATTGAAGGCGATTTGGGAGCGCATTGAAACTGAGGGGAAAAAAGAATCGGAGCTGCCTGGCTAATTTATGGTAAAAAACAAACACACATGAGCCAAGAAGATCTATCTCAATTAAGCGACGAAGAGCTGCTAGAAGCAGCAAAAGCGAACAAGCCATCGCCCATGATCGATGCATTTTTCATTGGATTTTTAGCCGGAATAATAGTTTTCAGTGTCGTTGCAAACGCTTGGGGTTTTTTCACATTGATTCCTTTGTTTTTGATTTATCTTTTTTTGAAAAAACCGAAGCAGTATGAAGCGCTGAAGAAAGAATTGAAAGAACGAAATTTACAATAGATGAAATGCAGTTTGGTATTACGCCGAACCATCAGAAGCGGCAAAAGAAATTAAAAATCGTGTTGCTTTTTGGAAAGGTGTGCAAATCATTACTGAGGTAGAATGATTTGCAATCCGTCTCAAGATTTAAAAAAGATGGTATTTACAATGACATTCGTAATGACTAAAAAATTGCCATTCAAAATCAGAAATTCACCCCTCAAAACAAATCATCCAACTCAACTTGGTTGTGAATCAGCCCCAAGTAGTGCATATTTTTCTCACAACCAAAAGTCGTGATCATCACCGGAAAAATAGATTTGCGTTTTTTCAATTGTGCCCGTAGTTGGGTCATTTTATTGCGAATATTGTTGGCCTCGGATTTGGTAAGGGTGTACACATCATTGGCAAATTTGATTTCGCACAAATTGACCACATTGTCCGCACGGTCGATTAGCATATCAATTTGTGCGGCCATTTTACCCGATTCGTCTTTAAGCGTCAGGTAGCTTATCGAAGTCCGAATACCACTAATGCCCAATGCCTTGAGGATTTCTTTTTTGTGAAAATGACAAAGCCACTCGAAGGCAATACCACACCAGGATTTGTAAGCATGGCTTTCAATCTGACGCATCCAATCCGCTGACTGCCGATTGGCCATAAAACTCACATAAAATCGAGAAAAAAAATCCGCCAGAATGTATTTGCCGCCGTTCGATTTTTTCCCCAAAGGCAGCAAATATTGTACATATCCAGTGGCAATCAACTCCTCCAAAACTTTGGTAGCAGTACCCGAATTGTCGATTTTGGCCACTTTCAACAATTCAGCCCTTTCCATTCCATAAGGAGAGCGAGCCAGCGTTCGAACAATCCGAAGATGCAATTCTGCTTGGCGAAAAATGGAAGCGTACAAATTTTCAAATTCGTTTTGCAGTAGTGCAGCATCGGAAAAACAAAGTCGTTCGATGTTTTGCGCTGCGCTTTCACCCGCTTTTAACTCGTTCAAATAAAACGGTACTCCTCCAAAGGTCATGTAGAGCAAGGCAATGTCATAACGGTTAAGCGCGATGTTCCTCTGTTTGAGAAAAGCTTCTGTTTCGGCCAATTTAAACGGTTCAAGCCAAATCCGCTTGGTCACTCGATTGTGCAGTCCGCCCGTATCATTGTAGACTTTTTTGATGATCCAGGAAGTGGAAGACCCCGCTACGATCAAAACAATGTCTTTTTCCCATGCGGCCCAAGAGTTCCAAAAGTGGGCAAAGATTTGCAGAAAGCCTGATCTTTGGGTTTCAATCCAGGAGAGTTCATCAAAAAAAATGACTTTTTTTCGCTTGGTTTTTACTGTTTCTACATAATCTCTCAACACGGCAAAAGCTTCCATCCAATCGGCGGGTGCACTTACGAAAGATTGTTTTCGGCGGCTCAACTCGCTGGCAAAAGCTTGCAATTGGACTTTTATCGGCTGGTTTTGCACGCCAGTGAGGTAAAAACAAATATCGTCTTTGAAAAAAGTATTGACCAGATATGTCTTGCCGATCCTCCGCCGACCAGTGACGGCAACGAACTCCGATTGAGTGGATTCAATAGTCGATTGCAGGATTTCTAATTCCGCTTTTCTTCCAATGATCTGGTCCATTTTTGACTAAAATTTAAGCAAATATAGTCATTTTAGCTAAAACTCAAAATTGAGTTTTAGCTAAAACCTTACCAAATGATCAAGTTTCAGAAAAAAGATTAGATCAGCAATGCCTTTAAAAACAATATCTAAAACTTTCTAGAGGCATGTCTCACTTCCTGTGTCAATGAGCGAATCTTGAAAATATCACTACTTGTTTTTAATCCACCCAATACGCATCCAACAACTGGAAACCAGATTCAGGGTTTAAGAATTCGTTTAACCAGATTAAAAAATAATAAGATTTCCCATAGCGATCTTTAAGTTGCGTCCAATGCCCATTTTTAAAAGTAATCGCTGTTATTTTATAACATTGGGAATCATAACAATCTAAATTTTCCAACTTTTTGTCCCTTTTTGCTGCAATTTTTAAATCTCCATTGGTAACCGAGTTTTCAACCACCAGAAAATCCAAGAATTTATCTCTGTCAAAATCCCCATATCTCAAACCAGTTACATCATCAAGCTGCTCAAATACCTGTAAACTCGTGTCTCGCCCGTTGGTGGCAAAGACAGGGTAGTACTTAACCCGACAAAATTTACCCAAACAATTGTCCATGGGCACCTCTATGCTGTAAGTAAATTTAGTATCCCCAAAAGTGATTTCATTCTTTTCCGGGCACTCCATATCAAAATTGCACAGAAAGTCATTTTTCGCCCATTTATGCGTTCCAAATCGCAAAGTGCTAAAGCAGCTATCTGCAGAGTTTCTAAAAGGAACATCTTTATGAAACCCATAAAAATGATAGGATTGTTTGATGCCTCCGGTCGTTTTGACAATGCGAAAATTGTTGTTGCCCAAGGCAAAGGTATCCGCACTGCAGCTTGGCTCCGTTTGCCCATAGGTAATGCCAGGAGTTTGAACCAGGCTATCGAGGAACTTTTCGAGGGATTTGTGCCTGGTGAAGATTAGTGGAGCTAAAGAGGAATCAGCAATAGGGCTCGGTTTTGGGGGGTTCCCACAGGCAGTCAGGAAAATGAGCATAAACAGGAAAAGATTCTTTGCCATGACATTAGTTGGGATTGGATAATTGTAGCTTAAACGCTTTTTCCGTTTTTATGCCCTCTACATTTTCACAAGTAGAAAGATAAGTATAATTGACCCGCAAGTTCAATCGCCCCTTCACCAGATCACCTTCAAATTGAATGGAATCATAATCTATTTCAAGACAATAGGTATTATCCAATTCATTTTCCAAAACCAAAAAAGTTTGCGAAACTTCTATTCCTTCATTTTCAAAAGTTAGCAATGAGAAAGAAATCCTTTCCCGATTGGCATAAGTTACGATGATTGCTTTCGATTTTGATACCCCTATAAGCTCATAAAAATCATGAAATTCTACACATCCAATGGAATCTACCTTATCTGTTTTCCAACAATATCGAAATCCCCACAGCACGGATGGAGCATGATCATTTAATTTGAACAATGACAGGCACGCGTAGTTCGGGTTGTATTTTTGAGGGTCTTCTTCCAGTTTTAGCGAATCAACAAAAGGATAGAAATCAACCTTTTGCCTTTTTAATAGGGTCAACATTCTCTGTTCAGTGCAGATTTTTTTGCATTGATTGAACAACAGACTGCTAAAAATGAATAGCGAAACTGTAACAACCGATATTCGGTAAGCTGGATTCGATTGAGGCATAGTAGTTTATTTGCCCCCTGCTTCAGAAACAGCATTAAGGCAATATAATTTAACCGCAGAGTTGCTCAGAGTAGACGCAGAGTTTCTCAGAGTTTAAGCCACCTTCGGTGGCAAAACTCTTAACGACTAATAAAACTCTGAGAAACTCTGCGTCTACTCTGTGAAACTCTGCGGTAAATAAATCAATTCAAAACTCACGTGAAATCATGTACAAATCCTTGATTTTCAAATCTCATTTCTATTGATTGATTCCTCCCATCCTCACATCCCCACCCAAGTCAACACCGCCGAAACCACCCCCACTACCACAATAAACGTCCGCACCGTTTTTTCCGACAAGCGATACATCACCCTCGCCCCGGCATATCCTCCTAGTACACTTGCGCCAATCATCGACAGCACCGTTGGCCAGGGCAGATCTACCTGAATGATGAAAATCGTGGCCGCCACCAGGTTGATCGAAAAACCCAGAACAGACTTCAACGCGTTGATTTGCAAAAAATCTTTCATGCCATACAGGCTGAACACCGCAATCATCATGATGCCCATTCCGCCACCAAAATACCCGCCGTAGATGCCCACCAAAAACTGCAGGGGATAGACGATGTAGGGATTCGGCTCGGTTTTCAGACTTTTGATCCGGTCTTTAAAGTAGATCAGGGTAGTTGCAAACAGGATGAGTCCAGGGATCAATTTTTTCAATTGCGCTTCATCAGTCCACAAGAACAGATAGGTTCCCACAATGCTCCCCAAACAGCTCAAAATGGCAAAGATGATCAGGTTCGCTACTTTTTCATTCAAACTCTTGCGAAAGCCCCAGGCACTGGAAAGCGCCCCTGGAAACAGCGCAACCGTACTAATCGCATTGGCAGCCGTAAGGGAATACCCACTGTACACCAAGGCTGGAAAAGTGATGAAACTTCCTCCACCCGCACCCGCATTCAACATGCTGGCGAAAAAGGCGGCGAGACAAAGAACAATGGTCTGCATGATCAATGTATTTTGCGCATGGTGGTCTGGTGAAGGGTTTCCAAGCTGCGCTCAAATTTTCAAAAAGTGTTATGGACACAAAGAAACACCAATATCCTAAATTTATTAGAGAATCACCAAAGCGACATATTTAGGCACAAAGGACACAAAGGCAGCACAAAGGACACAAAGTTAGACGTTGACGACGCTTCGCTTTGTGTCCTTTGTGCTGCCTTTGTGTCCTTTGTGATAATATGTCGCTTTGGTGATTCATTTGTGACAACCTATCCTCTACCTCACCAGTGTCACACTACCCTTCAACTTTTCCA
>JAIXOO010000055.1 GCA_027486765.1 Saprospiraceae bacterium | reverse complement strand
GGTTGAGAGAGGTTGAGGCTCCGCGAGCGACTTTGACAAGGACGCGTCAACGTCGCTCGCGGAGCCTCAACCTTCTCAACTTCCCTCAACCTCCTCAACCCTCATTAGTTGTTGACCACTGGCAAATCCAGATAGCCGCGGAATTGTTTGTCTTCTTCAAAAACAACATCACTGTAGTCCTGAATCACGTTGTAAAGCGTATCCCGTTCGATGGGGCGACGGCCAACACTTCGGATGAGTTTCACCAATTCCTGAGTGCTCATCGCTGGGGTTTGTTCCTCAGAACCAGCCATCGAATAAATTTTGGTGGTATCATCAATGGTGCCATCAATGTCGTCTACGCCGAAGGAGAGGGCCATTTGTGCCACATTCCGGCTGATCATCGGCCAGTAAGCTTTGATGTGGCCAAAATTATCGAGGTAAATACGGCTTACGGCGTAATTCCGCAAATCTTCTATGGTACTCACTTCCGGGATATGGGACATTTCATTGTCCTGATTGCGGAACTTGAGCGGGATGAAGGTTTGGAAGCCCCCCGTTTTATCTTGCAGTTTGCGCAATTCATCCAGGTGATGGATGCGATGGCTGTAATTTTCGATGTGGCCATAGAGCATGGTGGCATTGGACTTGCGACCCAGCTCGTGCCAGATTTCGTGCATCCGCAGCCATTGTTCGCCCGTACACTTGTCGGCGGCGATCTGCTCGCGAATTTCCGGGTGAAAAATTTCGGCACCGCCACCAGGCAGTGAATCAACCCCGGAATCGGCAATCATCTTCATGCCATCCTCATAACTCACTTTGGCTTTTTTGAAAATGTAGTGGTATTCGACCGGAGTCAGTGCTTTGATGTGCAATGCTGGCCGATGCGCTTTGATGCGTTTGAACAAGTCCACATAAAAAGCTAAATCGTATTGAGGCAACACGCCACCAACGATGTGTACTTCCGTAACCGGCTCATTGTCGTATTTGTACACGATGTCCAACATTTGCTCGGCGGTGTATTCCCAACCCTCGTGGCGCTGTTTGATCAGTCGGGAATAGGAGCAAAACTTGCAAGTATACACACAGAGGTTGGTAGGCTCGATGTGGAAGTTGCGGTTAAAATAAGTATTGTCACCTTGTTTTTGTTCGCGTACAAAGTTGGCCAAAACGCCTAGATAGCCCAACTCGGCCTCTTCAAACAGTAATATACCTTCGGCTGGGCTGAGGCGCTGGCCTTTAGCCACTTTTTCGGCGATGTCGCGGAGCGGTTTGGCTAATGAGGGATCCTTGAGTAAAGTATCCAATGTTGCGGTAGATGACATGAGCGTGTGTTGAACTTGTTTGCAAAGTAAAGCAGAAAAATTGACTTCCCGATTTGGGTTTTGAATAGGAAGTCGAACGCTTCATTTTAAGTGAGCTTCCTATTTAAAAGCCTCAAAAAAAATCGGGAAGTAATTTTTTGCGGCATACAAATATAACAAACTTTCTGAAGTTTCAGTTTTAATTGAAAGGCGTTTTTTTTCAACTCCGCAAAGTTAAGGGAAAGTTGAGGAGTTTAGGCTTGAAAAATTGAAGAGAAGTGGGTGATAAAATTTATTCTGCTTTAGCCACAAATTTTTAAAGAGAATTCTGAAACTTGCGTATCCGAACACTTCAACTCTAAACATTTCAACTTGCTCTCCATACTCATCCCGATCTACAACTACAGTGTCACTTATTTGGTGACAGAATTGCATCGACAAGCTGAAACCGAGGGTTTTGTTTACGAAATTTGTTTATTGGATGATGCTTCTTCTGACGAATTCCAAGTATTGAATCGGGATTTGATTCAAAAAACCAACATTCGCTACGAAGAACTGCCCCAAAACATTGGGCGTTCAGCCATTCGCAATCGCCTGGTAAAAATGGCGAAATACGATTATTTGTTGTTCATGGACTGTGATTCAGGCGTAGTGATGCCGAATTATTTGCAAACTTATCTGGAGGGTTTGCACCCGCAGCGTTTGTTGTACGGTGGCCGCACTTACTTGCCCAAACCGCCCTCCGACCCACAGTATCTCTTGCATTGGCATTATGGTCGGCAGCGCGAACAACAAGATTTTTTGGAGCGGCAAAAAAATCCCTATCATTCCTTCATGACCAACAATTTTTTGATCCCCAAATCCATCTTTGCCAGCATCACCTTTGACGAGAGTTTGCGCACCTACGGGCACGAAGACACTTTATTTGGCATGGAATTGGCCAAAAATAACATCGAAATCCAGCATTTGAACAACCCTTTACTGCATCTGGGATTGGAAAGCACGGTGGTTTTTTTGTCCAAAACCAAAATGGCGGTACACAACCTGGCGCAATTGCAGCAGCGTGGAAAAAGCGTAGAAACGCGCCTGACCCATATCTACGCCAAAATTACCCGTTGGAAACTGCTCTACGGGGTAGGGTGGGGGCTAAAATTGCTCCGACCCTTCATCTTAAAACAATTGCAGCAATCCAAATTGGTGGATTTGCGCTACTTGGATTTGTACAAACTCGATTTGTTCATCGAGGCTATGGACAAGGAGTCTTGATTTTTCAGACTTTTGAAATTGTAAAACCCCAATTTTTTCTATCCTTTGGGGCGATAAAAAATAAGTGCTCCTTTTGCCAAAGGAATAGATAAGTAAACGATTCATTTCAAGTGTCTTATCTATTCCTTTGGCTCAAAAAAATGAGCACTTAATTTTTGCCCCACTACTTTGTAAAGAGTGCATTTATTCTATCTTTGCGCCCATCCTTTTTTGAAAACTCATTATAAACACAAATATCTTATGGCAAAGCTCAACTTTGGCGGCGTAGAAGAAAACGTGGTTACCCGCGAAGAGTTCCCGCTTGAAAAGGCTCTGGAAGTATTGAAAGACGAAACCATTGCCATCATTGGTTATGGTGTGCAAGGCCCTGGTCAGGCGCTCAACCTGCGCGACAATGGCTTCAACGTGATTGTGGGTCAACGTTACCCTTCCAAAACCTGGGACAAAGCAATTGCCGATGGTTTTGTACCTGGTGAAACCCTCTTCAGCATCGAAGAAGCTGCTGAACGTGGTACCATCATTCAATACCTTTTGTCTGATGCAGCTCAGATCGCCATTTGGCCTACTTTGAAAAAATACCTGACTCCGGGAAAAGCCCTGTACTTTTCTCATGGTTTTGGGATCACGTACAAAGAGCGTACTGGCATCATTCCCCCTGCTGACATCGATGTAATCCTGGCTGCACCAAAAGGTTCAGGTACCAGTTTGCGCCGTTTGTTCCTGGAAGGCCGTGGTTTGAACTCCAGCTATGCCATCCACCAGGATGCTACTGGCCGTGCCAAGGATCGGGTTGTAGCAATGGGTATTGGCATTGGTTCGGGTTATTTGTTCGAAACGACCTTCCAAAACGAAGTATACTCCGACCTTACTGGCGAGCGTGGTACCTTGATGGGTGCCATCCAGGGTATCTTCGCTGCACAATATGATGAACTGCGCAAACGTGGCCACAGTCCATCTGAAGCATTCAACGAAACGGTAGAAGAATTGACCCAATCGCTGATGCCATTGGTTGCTGAAAACGGCATGGATTGGATGTACGCCAACTGTTCGACCACTGCTCAACGTGGTGCGCTGGATTGGTGGCAGAAATTCCGCGATGCTACCGCACCAGTATTCAAAGAATTGTACGATAGTGTAGCTGCTGGCGAAGAAGCCCAGCGTTCTATCGACTCGAATAGCCAGTCGGATTACCGCGAAAAACTGGAAGTAGAACTTGCTACACTGCGCGACAGCGAAATGTGGCAGGCTGGGAAGGTTGTTCGGGGCTTGCGTCCGGAGAAGAACTAGGAAGTGAAAAGTGAAAAGTGAAAAGTGAAAAATGAAAAATATGTACACCAGTTGTTTTTCATCTATAGTACATAATTTTTTTGTATAAAATTTGGATTGAAAAGGGAAGTGTATTTTTTTCACTTTTCACTTTTCACTTTTCACTTTTCACTTTTCACTTTTCACTTTTCACTTTTCACTTTTCACTTTTCACTTTTCACTTT
>JAIXOO010000145.1 GCA_027486765.1 Saprospiraceae bacterium | reverse complement strand
TTACTGTCGCCTGCGGCGTCAAGCTCGACGGTCGCAGGCTTTAGAGCCTACCGCAGGTCCAGTTTTTTACGCATGCTCCAGAAAAGTAGACTTTACTACCGCCCATAAAAAAAATCATAGCCCCGCAACACCTTCCGAAACACCCGATCCTGGATCAGCATAAAATCTCCCGAGCTGTGGTCCACAAAATAGCGCTCCACGGTAGCTCCGTCGGAACTGACCCATTGCCCGGTTTTGGGATCGAGGGACATGACCGATTCGGGGAAAATGGGGAATAATCTGGCTTGAGTCGTTTTGCCCTGTTTGTTGGTCACCGTAATCACGCTGAAGGGTACAATTTGCCGTACGGAGTCCTTGGCTGGCGTTTCATTTTCAAAAGCTTCGGCCACCAGGCTTTCAAAACCAATCAAAAAGGCTTCTGCGCTGCCTTCGCGGTAAGGCAAACGAAGATTGGGCGTGATTTCATAAAAAGGCCGGATGTCAAAATTGCTGCCACCCTTGCGCTCGAGTTTGAAGGAGCGGTTTTTTTGTTTGGGGTATTCAATGCTCACACTTTGGATGTTGTCGGGATCTTCGGCGAACACCGTTTTGTCGCGCCAATCATCACCGCGTAGGTTGTAGCGGTAGCGCAAATTGCCTTCCCAGCCGGGAATATGGCAAACAAAGGGCTGATCAAATCCATCCATGATCATGTACACGCCGCGTTCATCCTGGGTACCACTGCCGATGTAGTAGGTCTTGATGGGCTGCTCGCCGGATTCATACAATTCCACCTTAATGCCTTCTCCGGCCAGGTTGTTGACGATGTTTTTGATGGCTGCCTTGGCGGGGATGTGGTCGATTTCAACCCGTTGAATGGCGTCCAACAGGTTGTCCATGGCATTGGGACGAGCTTTGAATTTGCCGTTGTAGAGCCATTCCGAGCCTTTTTTTTCCAATAGGGTAGTCTCGCCATCACGCTGGGCGATGAAGATTTTTTGCAGGCGACTGATGTCTTTGACGGCAAAATTGCGCTCGGCTTTGAGGCCACGCATCAGAGCGTCTTCGCGGTTGAAATAGACGTATCCAATAGCGATAATGCCAAGGATAAAGAAAGAAAGTAAAAGCCAGGTGGTACGGTTCATGCGAACAAGTTAGTTAAGCCGAAATGGTGTGCAAAATTGGAAAAAATCTACCTTGAGTTTTAGCTTATACCCGCGCATACTTCCGCTTCCGCCACCATCCATACCCAAATCCAAATACCCCAATCAAAATCAGGGGAAAAACAATATTCACCACCTGCCACCAAGTTTTTTCTTCCTGGGCCCGAGTGGTGTCCAACATGCGCAAACGTACCTCTTTGCCCCGTGCGGCAATGATGCCATTTTTGTCCAGAAGGTATTCCACAGCGTTTTGTAGGAATTCCTTGTTGGCATAAATGAAGTTATCCGCGTCGCTGTATCCGAGAGGCACCACTTGTTCCCGGGCAGGCAGGTACTTGTTTTTGGCCACATCGCCATCAGACACGACGATCTGCCGGGTCGGAACACTCACGCTTTTGAATTGTAAGCCCAATTGGGTCAGCCCACTTTGCATTTCTGGCGTCAGGCGATTTTCGTACATCGAGGGGAAAGTGCCTTCCAAGGCTACCGCTACGACTTGGGGCCCTTTGTTGAACTTATCTGGTTGGATGTAGCGCAGAAAGTCCAGTCCCAAACGTGCAGGCAAGTACTGCAGGCGGGTGCGGGGAGTGGTGCTCAACAAGGCCGTTTTTTTGACCGACGTTTTGGTGCGGATGGCCGTATCGATGGTACTCGCGAAGAGCAGATTGACGGGGGCGACCGACTTGGAAACGGGATGATCGGGGTTGGACAAAGTCAGGATATGGTAAGGGAACGCAATCGGCTGGCGCTGCTGCTGGGTGCCTTGTTTGCCCGTAGCGATCCAGATGGGCGAACACTGGAGGTCGAGTACCAGATTGGGCTGTACACGCACGCCGTAACGAAACAGCAGGTCATCCAGATTGAGTTGGTAGTCGCCGGGGATGTATTCGGGATGAGCGAAGAGGCTGTCTTTATCCATACGCACCATGTCGAGCATCCAGAGGATTTTCCCCCCGCCCATCACGTATTGGTCAATTTTGAATTTGTCTTTTTCGGAAAAAGGGCGGAGCGGTTTCGCTACAATCAGCGCCGAAACCTCCGGATTTATGGAAGTGACACTGTCCAAAACCAGGGTGCCCGTATTGCAAAACTTGCGCAGCGAACCTTCAAAATCAGCGCGTTCAAATTCGCCCAACTCACCGTGACCTGTGATGAAAACTACATTGGGTTTGTTGGCTTCCTGGAGCTTTTGGATGGCATTGGCCAGTTTGTATTCCAGGAGGGACACGGCATTGTTGAGCACCACATCCGGCGACAGGGTTTTGTCCTGGTTTTCCATCAAATTCACCGGATAGGCCCGGCCTTTGTAGTTCACCACTGCGTAGGGAAACACGGGCGTATCGTCGCGTTGGGCACCTTTCATGACTGTGAAAGACATGGGGAACATGCCCTCCTTGCGCAGTTGCTCCATCCGTGCATTGACCTGCTCGGGTTTGCCAGCCATTGGATTTTCGAAATCGTAATCAACCAGTGCTGATTGACCCCGAAAATCATCCAGGATGTCGATGGTGGAGGCACGCAAGCGCTTCAACTCGGCAGGCAATTTGCCGTCGAGCATCACCTTGACGTAAACTACCTCGTCCAGATTGCGCAACAAGTTTTTGGTGCCATCAGTGAGGGTAAAACGTTTTTCCTCGGTGAGGTCAAAACTGCGGTACAAGGCAAAATTGCCCAAACGGGCATTTGCCAGGATATTGATGAAGACTACAATCCCCAGGAAAAGCCCCATTTGCAGGAGGGATTGTGTTTTTTTACTTTTGCTCATGTTTACCATTTTCTTCTTTCCAGTGAAAAGAGCGTTAAGGCCAAAAATAGAGTGCTCACGGAAAAAAAGTACACCACATCCCGCGTATCCACAATGCCCCGACTGATCGAGTTGTAGTGGTAGTCGATGCCTAATTTTTGAATCAAATCATCCAGACGCCCAACAAATACGGGCAGTTTGCTGAAGTAATAAAATCCGTAATAAAACAAAAAACAGAGGAAGGTCGCCAGCAAAAATGCCAGGATCTGGTTGCTACTCAGTGAGGAAGCGAAGATCCCGATGGCGGCAAAAATGGCGGCCAGCAAAAACAGACCAATGTACGAACCCAGGATTGCTCCGGCATCCAGATTCCCTTGCGGAGAGCCCAGCTGATACACCGTGTAGTAGTACAAAACGGTGGGCAATATTGAAAACAACACCAGCGCCAGCGCCGCAAAATATTTCCCCAAAATGATGTCGAGGTCGCGTACGGGTTTGGTGGCCAAAAATTCGATGGTACCGGTTTGTTGTTCTTCAGCAAACATCCGCATGGTCACCGCCGGGATGAGAAACAAAAACACCAAAGGTGCCGTATCAAACAAGGGTGCCAGGGTGGCAAACTTGTTTTCCAAAATGCTGGAGTCCGCAAACACAAACACAAACAGCCCCAAAATCACCAAAAAAACGGCGATGGCAATGTAGCCAATCAGGGAACTGAAAAAGGTGTTTACTTCTTTTTTAAAGATCGTCCACATAAATTTATTTTAAATAGAACGGATTTCGCTCATTGTAAGTCAGTACCATTCTGGGCAGTAGTTCAGCAGTTTTATCTGGCGCAATGGCTTTGACTGCCTTTTGCAAATCGGGATAATCGGCCACCCACTGGGTCAAAGTTTGTTGACTCAACGTGGCCCATTCCCCATTCTCCAGGCGCAGCATTTTTTCCTTGATCAAGGTTTCGGTATTGCGCACTTTACCCTTGCGGAAAGGAATCCCGGTTTCAGGAAAATAGGCCTTGATTTCGACCAAACGTTCCACCTCTGTTTCATAATTGAACAAACAAATGTTGCCGACCACCTGTAACTCAGCAAAAATAGCCAATTTGCGGTGTACACTGTCAGCTGGGATTCGAATATAAGGCCGCCCGCGCCAACAAATGCCCCAGATGGAATCCAGCCGCAAGGTATCGCCGCGTTTGTGCCGAATCCATTCCACCTGCACCACCTTTTTCTCCTCGTTCACCACGGCTGAAAACTCCACATTGAACATGGAATACGGCGGTTTATCCGCTTGAAATGCCGCCAAGTTGGGGTATATCCCGTCCTTGAAAGTGTAATTGGGTTTTACAGCCGTGCGGTTTTGGGCGCTGGCCATAGAACTCAACAAGAGGCTAGTGACGATGCAGAAGTAGGTTAAAAGTCGAATCATTTTGTTTGAGTAGTGGGACAAAAAAATTATCGCCCCTTAGCGGTCAATTTTTGGAAAACATCTTCCACGGAATAAGCCTCCTTGTGCATTTCAATCAAGGTCAAACCCTGATCGACGGCAAAACGGAAGACTTCCGGGCGAATATCTGCTTTGGCATCGCTTGAAAGCTGCCAAATTTTCTGGTTGATTTTTTTGACGGAATTTACACCCTTGATTTTTTTCAACAACTCGGCTTTGACTTCTTCCAAAAATGCCACACTGACCATGGCTTCCCCTTTGATCAGGTTGGGCAATTGTTCAATGCGGTCGTCGGCGACAATTTTGCCATTGTTGATGATCAACACCCGGTTGCAGATGGCTTCTACTTCCTGCATGATATGAGTGGAAAAAATCAGGGTTTTTTCTTTGCCCAACTGTTTGATCAGGCTGCGGATTTCGACCAATTGGTTGGGGTCAAGGCCGGTGGTGGGTTCATCCAGGATCAGCACTTCCGGGTCGTGCAACATGGCCTGAGCCAGGCCCACCCTTTGCCGATAACCTTTGGAAAGGGCGGCAATGGGCTTGTGTTGCTCTTTTTCCAGGCCAGTCATGTCAATCATTTCCTTGATCCGTTGCATTGGCTTTTTGAGCTGGTGCAAACCCGCTACAAACTCTAGGAATTCCTTGACATACATGTCTTTATACAGGGGATTGTGTTCGGGCAGGTAGCCAATGCGTTTGCGCACTTCGAGCGGGGATTTGCTCACGTCAAAACCACAAACTTCAGCATCCCCTTCCGTTTGAGGAATAAACCCGGTGATGATTTTCATGGTGGTGGTCTTTCCGGCGCCGTTTGGCCCCAAAAAACCCAAGATTTCACCTTTCCCTGCTGTGAAAGAAACCTGATCGATGGCCTTTTGCGCTCCGTAAATCTTGGTCAACCCTTTGACTGTTACCGACATGCTCTGTTGTTTAAGTAGTGGGGCAAAAATAAGTGTTCATTTTTTTTGAGCCAAAGGATTAGATAAGGCACTTGAAATGAATCGTTTCCTTATTTAACCCTTTGGCAAAATGAGCACTTATTTTTTTATCGCCCCTAACAAACTCTGATGGATTTGCGCGCAAAACTATAAAAGAGTGGGCATTTCCAGTTAACTTATTTTGAACTTGATCCTAACGGTAATGTTGGGGGTGTTCAGTATGTGGACCACAAATTTTGTTAATGTCCGTATGGCTACTTTTTTTACCCCCCCAATTGTAACCCCGGGAACATTTTTGCCGTATAAAGCTACCTAATTTTGTTCCGAATATTAGAGATCAGCTGTCAGCAATGAGCGATCAGCCGTCAGTGATCAGCCAAATTCATCACTTATCATTCATCACTTATCACTAATCAAACACCTAATCATGCCAAAAATTTCAATTGCTCTGATCCTGGCCCTAGTCGCTGCGGTCATTATGCTGCAAACCTTGTATTTTAAATTTACGGCCCACCCGGACAGCGTCTACATTTTTACCCAATTGGGAATGGAACCCTACGGTCGCATTGGGATCGGGGTAATGGAGCTGATTACTTCTATTTTGCTGCTGATACCCCGCACCCGGCCTTTCGGAGCAGTGATTGGTGTTGGCATCATCAGCGGGGCCTTGTTTTTTCACTTGACCAAGTTGGGCATCAACGTGAACAACGATGGGGGGAACCTTTTTGGCCTGGCTTTAGCTGCCTTTATTTGTTGTGCCATTCTGGTGGTTCTGGAACGCAAAAAACTGCCGATTCTCAACAAGTTATAGAGCGGTAAAGCGTACGGATGGTTGGGTTGAAGCGTGATGTTTTTTTCCAACCATCCGTTTAGCTATAAAAACATAAACAAGTCCTTAATTTTTGTAGAACTACATCAAGATGGGGTTGTTGAGACTAAATTATTTATATACCTTTACTGACGCTTATATAATCCTACTATGATGAAATTTATATTGACTGCGCTCAGCATCTTGTGCTTTTCTCATTTTTTGCTTGCTCAAGATGCCATTGCCGATAAAAAAGGGCAACTCAACCAGTACCTTTCTCAAGCTCAACAACTCTCTGCTCAAGGCAATCATTCACAAGCCGCTGAAGTCGGTGAAAAAGCAGTAGCCATTGCTACCGAGCTTTACGACTTCTCCTATTTGGCTACTGCCCTCAATGTGTACGGGAAAGCCTTAAACGGCATGGGGGGAAAGCAAAAAACCAAGGCCATTGCCAATCTGGAAAAAAGTTTGCAGTTGGCAAAGGGCAAAAAGATGATCGAGCTACAGAAAGAAAACCTGGAAGTATTGTCAATCATCGCCCGGGAGCGGGGCAAAGACCGTGATCTGAAGGAATACACTGAGCAATTGATGGCCTTAAACGGGGTTGCTGTGCCAGTATCCCCCAAAAGCCCTACCATTACTTTAGACAACAAGTCGGTTCTCAAAGAAGAAAACGCCAAACTCTACGAGCAGGTCGCAGTATTGTCGTCGGAGTTGTCCAATAGCCATCAAAATAAATCGCAAGGCCAGGAATCGCTCAATCGCGAACGTCAAAAATTGGTGGACATCATCAGTACCCAGCAGGAAGCGATCAAGGACATGAATGAGAAGCAGGCCAAAGATGCTTTGCTGCTCATGCAACAAAAGAAAATGGTCGATTCTCTATCCTTTCTCAAGGCATTTGACTCCATCCAGTTGGCCACCAATAAAATGGCTTTGAGCCAAAAAGACGCTGAATTGAAACTCAAACACAGCGAGCGAAACCTTTTGCTAGCGCTTGCCGGAGTCATTTTGATCATCGCAGCAGGTTTGTACAACCGCTTCCTCAACTTCAAGCGCAACAACGCAGTATTGGAAGAAAAAAACCGCATCATCCAAGATGAACGCCAACGTTCGGAAAACCTCCTGCTCAATATCCTGCCTTTCTCTATTGCTGAAGAACTCAAAACGCTTGGGCATGCCAATACGCGTAGGTACGACAGCGTATCGGTGCTTTTTGCCGATTTTAAAAACTTTACCAACATCGCGGAAAAATTGACACCAGAGGAACTGGTCTCTGAACTCGACTTGTGTTTCAAAGGTTTTGACAGGATCATGGGTAAGTTTGGCATGGAAAAAATCAAAACCATCGGCGACGCGTACATGTGTGCGGGTGGTTTGCCGGATCCTTACCAGTCCAATCCCACCAAGGTAATCCAGGCTGCTTTTGAGATGCAAAACTTCCTGGAAGTGCTCAAAGTGCAACGCATAAGCGAAGGGCGGCCTTATTTTGAAGCCCGCATCGGTATCCATACCGGACCCATCATTGCCGGGGTAGTGGGCGAAAAGAAATTTGCCTACGACATCTGGGGCGATACCGTCAATGTGGCTGCACGGATGGAATCCAGCAGCGATGCAGGGAAGGTCAATATCTCCTCGTCCACGTATGAGTTGGTAAAAGACAGCTTTAAGTGTGAATACCGGGGTAAAATTAGTGTGAAAAACAAGGGTGAGGTGGAAATGTATTGGGTGGAGAATTGAGCATCTAATTCTCATGCTCCCGCCCCTGAATTTTCCCTTTTTTTAAGCCAGCCTCAAGTGCCTTTATTTCTTCCAGCTCCTTTTCATCCGGTTTGAAACTGAGCTTGCGCAAATCCGGCTTGCCTGCATCGACCCAGGCACTATACCAGGCATTGCTCACTGCTTGGATGGAAGCGCGCCAACGGGCTTCAACCATGCCCCGCATTGCCTCTTGGTACGCTTGTGCGAAGGCCGTACATTGGGTACGGATGGTTATTCCCAAACGTTCTTCAAAACAAAATTGCTCATCGGGCCGCAGGGTTTGTTTCAGGCGTTTTTCGATCAGCAAAACCGAATCGACCAAACTGTTGCTCGCCAGGACCATTTTCCAATAATAATCCTGTGGATTGGGGATGTATTCCGCGACCCCTACAAAGTTGTCGTAAGCCTTATCTGCAAATAACTCCGGGATGCGGCTTTCCCAAAAAGCGTGGATGCCGTTTTGATCCGTCAGTTGGCCATTGTAGTTTTTGGTGGTGTGCAGTGGCACATGGGCATCACCAATGTAATGCCCAATTTCAGCCGACAAACGCAGGATGGCGGCCACATTGCGGGTATAAAATGCCTCGGTCAGCCGGCGCTGCATGTGCAAGAGGTTATAGGGCAAAACGCCGTGTTCGGAAAGGCGATCCTCCGCAAATATGCTGCGGCAGGGTAGTGCTGCGCCTAATAATTTGGCTAAACTGTCGGGCGCGACTTGCCAGTTTTCTTCGTAGTACTGAGGAAAGATGTTTTCGTTGTAAAATTTTTGATAATCCTTCCAGCTTAGGCCTCGATTGTTGATGCTCCGGTTATTGTCGAGCCCAATCAGGCGTTGGTTTTCGTAGCGGGTAGCACCTTCTCCAATGATTTTAATAGTGTCGCCCTGCATATCGACCAGAAATACATCGGTGTAACGAGCGAGCGCCTCGTTCCAACCTCGGGGCAAGTCTGGATATGGCGCTTTTCCGTATTGATCCAGGTCGATAAAGTGCCGGGGCCCTTCGTGGCGGGTGGCATAGCGGCGTTTGTCCGGATCAACCGCGTGTTCGGTGATGTATTCAATGTTTTGTTTGTAAAAAGGGATCAGTTCGGGTGGCAGCGCAAAAACGGCCAGGCGGTTGATGCGACGGTGGCCAAAAAAGCCCCAATCTGGCTCCGGCTCCGGGTCGGTTCCATTGGCGAAGCAGGTGATGGACAAGAGGAATAGGCAGGAAAAAAACTGAATTTTCATGGTGGTATTTTTGGGCAATAAACCTGGCCCAAATTAGGAGGTTCTAGGCTTATTTTTTGCAAGTCATTAAACAGAATTATTTGTCCTTGTTTTCCTCCAAATCAACCTGCAGATTTAGTAAATCCTTTTTGAGGTTGAAGTAGGTATCCCGCAAGACCGTTTCATAGCCACCTATGCTGCTAAATAATACATTCAAGGCATCATCATTGTAGGCAGTTTGGGCAAAATATTGCCATTGTTTTCCGCAATATTGTTTAAAATGCTCCCTCATTTCAGGAATAAAGGCGGCTTGATAAATTGGTTCCACCAGCATTTGACCAATTGCCGCTTTGAGTTTTTCCTCCCATCCCTGGAGCACAGCTAGGTTGCTTTCAATGGTTTTAACGGGCAATTTTTCTTCGGTGAAAGCAAGTAAATTGCGTATTTCCTGAGCAAGCTGCAGTTTTTCAGGATAAGCACGGTCAAATTCAATGAAGGTTTGATATTGCCGAACCAAGTCTTCCGTGCCTGAGGCCTTTTGCGCCAGAGTATAAAAATACCTAAAAATAGCCAAGTCATGGGTTTTGATCTTTGCTTTGGCAGTTTCCAGCTCTTGCTGTAAGCGGGGAATCAATTTTGGTATTTCTTTCAGGCGGTATTTTTTGCCAGCATAGTCCAGGGTTTTTACCACATATGTGCCTTTTTGAATGGATTCTAGCCAGGCCAGATCATTTTCCAGACCGTGAAATCCATACATCAGGTCAATGGCGGAAGGATCGAAAAGAGCAGTACCCGATGGTGCCAATTCAGTATGCTCAACTGAGGCTAAAAGTTCATCCAGTGTATGACTTATGGGATTGTGCTGATCGTAGTAACCATTGTAAAAATTGGAAAAACTGTTTTTTTCATAATTGGCCGAATAGTCTTCTTGAAAACTACTTAAGTCCTCGTCCTGGGTAGGAGATTGGTATTCAACAGGCTTGAAGAGCATTTGGGTTAATTGGATTTGCCACTTCGGGAGCTGGTCAAACAGCTGATCAGCCGGCTGCTCCTCCAAAGCACTAGCGGGGATGTTCAAGGCTTGTAAAGCTTTGACACGGTCAGGGGTGCTGGGGTGAGAAGCCCATTGATCGTCGATTACCAACTTGGACTTATTGTAGCGATTGTTGCCAAGGTCGATTTGGGGAAGCCCGCTTTGAATAGGGTATTCGTACCTTTTAGCAAGAAACTGCATTACAAAACGATGCTGTGGGTACACGTTTTGCGTTTTGATGGCATTGGGAATCTTACGGGAGTATTCGTTAAGTACGTCATTGAATACCGCATCTATAAAATCAATGCGGGACAAACCCGTAATCATTGGTTCAGAACCAGTAACCCGAGCCGCTACCTCATCGGCATGAAACTCCATGGCCCGGCTGAGGCCCATGTAACTCAAATTGACAAGGTTGTAGATTTTGCCCAAAATCCATTGGGTGAATTTAATGAATTGTGAGCCCAGCCAAATAAAAATCCCAAAATAAAAAGATAGGTTACCCCAACGTTGCAGCCAAAGGTTGAAGGTCCCATTTTCATACAGTAGGTTATAAAGCACTTGATTCACATGGTAAACGTAAGAACCAACCTTCATTGATCCCTGTGAGAAATGGCCAAATTCGTGCGCTAAAATGGCCTTGAGCTCTGCTTCGCTGACGCCATTGACCAACCCGAGTCCAATTTCCAGGTTTTTTCTAACGGGAAAAAACATGCTCCAAAAGCTGGAATTATAAAATACCCCTGCGTTGACGCTCGAAGAGAGGTAAACTTTTTTGGGGAACTGGGTTTGGGTGTCATCAACAATTTCCTGAAGCAAAGCAAATAACCTTGGCTCATCCGCTGCCTTAATCTCGACGAGATGCGATCGGTCAACAATGTTTCTTTTAAAAATGAATTTGATCAAAAAAATGAAGACCATTACGCCCATCCCAATTACTCCCAGTCCTAGCAAGATGCCAATAATGCCCAGATTGTCTAAGATTACGATACCACCCAACGTAATCGCAAATAATGAAATGAGGCATCCTGCAAGAAATAGAATCAGGTATACCATAATGAATAATACAATCGAAAAAATAGCCTTGGTTAGCTTGTTTTTAAAATCAGCAGAAATGGAGACCTGTTTAACTTCCATGGAGTTTGAGTTATAAGGCGGTTAACGGATTTTATTGGATGGTGGTTCCGGGATTTATGGTGGAAGATAAGAAATATTCATAAAACGAAAAGGGGCCACAACAATGCTGAATGCTTGCTGTTGCCCCTCTTCCTGGTTTAATAAATCTATTTCAAAATAAAATCAGCCCCCTTCACCTCACTGCTACTCGTGCCCACCAATACCTCGAACTCACCCGGCTCGGCTACGAATTTCAACTCCCCGTTGTAAAATTTCAGATCTTCTACGGAAAGGGCAAAGGTTACCCTTTGAGATTCCCCTTTTTTCAAAGCAATTTTTTGAAAACCCTTCAGTTCCTTCACCGGCGGAGTGATGCTGCGCACCTTATCGTGAATGTACAATTGTACGACCTCCTCGCCATCGTAATTGCCTGTATTGGTAATAGTCACACTGACGTTGATCACATCTTTGGGCACCGCCATGGACAGGGTGTTTTTGCTCAATTTGACCAGGCTGTATTCAAATTTGGTGTAACTCAGTCCATGCCCAAAAGGATACAAGGGACTATTCGGCACATCCAGGTAATTGGATTGAAATTTTGCAAAATCCACCCCATTGCCACCATAAGGGCGCCCAGTGTTTTTGTAGCTGTAATAAATCGGGATTTGCCCGGCATTTCGTGGGAAAGTTGCCGACAATTTTCCCGAAGGGTTCACATCGCCAAACAATACATCGGCGATGGCATTGCCGGCTTCCGTACCGCCAAACCACACGTTCAAAATGGCTGGAATGTTGTCATGTTCCCATTGAATGGCCAATGGGCGACCGGTGAAAAGCACCAATACAACTGGTTTGCCCGTTTTGATGAGTGCCTTCAACAAGTCGCGCTGGTTTTCGGGGATCTCAATATCCGAACGGCTGGACGCTTCCCCCGTCATTTCAGCGGCTTCACCCAGGGCAGCAACGACCACATCCGCTTTTTGGGCAGTAGCTACGGCTTCGGCAATCATGTCTGCATCGCTGCGGGGATCGCGGTTGGTCGGTTTGCCAAAGATGCTCACGTTGGCATCCAGGCGGGCATCGCTATAGATGTTGCTACCCCGGGCTTTGAGGATGGTCACATTGCCCGCCACACTTTTGATGCCTTCTTCCAGAGAAACACACTTGGTAAAGTCACCGGATACGCTCCAGGTGCCTGCCATGTTTTCCTTGTTGTCGGCGAGTGGGCCGATTAGCGCAATGGTGCCGCGTTTGGCCAGGGGCAAAGTTTGTTTGTCGTTTTTCAGCAATACAAAAGATTTGCCCGCCGCTTTGCGTGCTTCGGCGCGGTGTTCGGCGGTGAAAATTTCGGTTTTCGCCCGGTTCTCATCACAATAGCGGTAAGGATCGGTGAACAAACCCAGGTCGTATTTCATCTCTATGACCCGTCGGCAAGCCAGGTCAATTTGCGCTTGAGTTACCTTTTGCTCCTTTAGCGACTTGCCCAGGGTATTCACATAACTTTCACTGACCATATCCATGTCGTTGCCCGCCATCAGGGCCTTACCCGCGACGGTTTGTACATCGCCCAGGCCGTGGTTGACCATTTCGGTAATGCCTGTATAGTCCGAAACAACCAGTCCTTTGAAGCCCCATTGGCGGCGCAGCAGGTCGGTCAACAACCACTTGTTGGCGGTAGCAGGTACGCCGTCGATTTCGTTGAATGAGGCCATGATCGAGCCCGCTCCAGCATCCAGTGCAGCTTTGTATGGTGGCAGGTATTCGTTGTACATGCGCACCTTGCTCATGTCGGTGGTATGGTAATCGCGGCCAGCCTCTGCGGCACCGTAGAGCGCAAAGTGTTTGACGCAGGCCATGATGGTGTTGGTTTGGGTATAACCATTGCCTTGATAACCTTTTACCATCGCCCTGGCGATCTGGGAACCCAGGTAGGGGTCTTCACCTGAGCCTTCGGCAATGCGCCCCCAGCGTGGATCCCTTGCGATGTCGACCATCGGGGAGAAGGTCCAAAAGATGCCATCGGCTGAAGCCTCCACAGCGGAAATGCGGGCCATTCTTTCAATCAAAGTCATGTCCCAACTGCTGGAGATACCCAGCGGAATGGGAAACAAGGTTTTATACCCATGGATCACGTCCATCCCAAAAATCATCGGAATTTTCAGGCGGCTTTGATTAACCGCCAACTCCTGGATTTTGCGGATGCGGCTAGGAGTTGAAACACTGAAAATACCACCGATTTTACCGGCTTTGATTTTGGTTTCTACATCGGTACTTACTGCTGAGCCAGTGGTGGCTTCACCGCCGACCACCAGATTTAATTGCCCCAGTTTTTCGTCAAGGGTCATTTTTTTCATCAAAGCGAGAACATAGGCCTCACGTTTGGCAAGATAAGCGGCATTGGGTTGTTGAGCAAAAAGACTCAGCGCAGTGCTGAGGGCTAAAAAGAGTGCGAGTTGATGCTTCATGACATGGTTTGTATTAAAGAGTTGCCAGGTTAGCAGCCCTGAAGGACAATTTTGGGGAATCAAGTTAATTCAAAGATTGATGAGCGTAGGTTTTATGGGGAGATTTTTATCAATGAAGTAGTCAGAGTGAGGTTCCCTCCAGGCTATGACCTTTTTATTTGTGAACCTAAAAGCGTTGAAGAAATGTTCTTTTTGTATCCGTATTTCACGAAATAGTCCTTGTATTGCATTATTATTCCTATCAATTTTGTGCCTTCAAGCATTCACAATCAAGCTCGATATTTAAGGTTTAAGCGACTCAATGGTAACCATTCGAGCAGATATGGCTATTTGTTTATGTTGCTTTAGTATCCACGATTCTCTAATTAAAACCACCTGAATGAGAACTTCAATCATGCTTGCATTGGGCACGATCGCTTTGCTTTTTTGTGCTTGCAAAAAAACGGAAGTAACACCTACTAACTTGACGTCAACTGTAAGTGCACTAAGTTGTAGTACCGTTACTTTTTCTGCAAATGCTACTGTTAACGCATCCTATAATGGTACTGCGCTACTCCCTTATACGGGCGGCAATGCGCAATCCTATTTGGCTGGTTCGGCCATTGCTTCTACCGGTGTTACCGGACTAAGTGCAACTTTACAGGCAGGAACCCTGGCCAATGGTGCTGGTACCCTCAGTTTCAACGTTTCGGGCACCCCAAGCACCTCAGGAACGGCCAATTTTGCCATTAATTTTGGGGGGCAATCCTGTACCATTGCACTTACCGTTGCTGCTTCGACTAGTTCGGTCGATTGTTCCACCGCTACGGGTTTGCAAAAAGTGGTTTGTTTGGCAGAGGCATTTAAAGCCACCCTAAATGCATCCCAATTGGCCAGTCTGCAACTGAGCTATTCAAAAACCAATGCGGTGAAATGGTCGAATCTTCCACAAGCTTTGGTACAAACAAAGCGGGTTGGCTTGGCGCTGAGTGGCCTTAGTGCTGGGCAGCTTGCCGCTTTCAAGGCCTTACTTGCATCGGTAATGGGTACTTCCAGTAGCGAAGGCTACGCTGAAGCATTGGCCATTCTTGCTGCTGATGATTACCTGAGTGCAAACGGGGGCGGTTCTACTTATGGGTCAGGAAACTATTACGTTGCTTTTTTAGGCACACCGAGCGTTACTGGTTTGTGGGAGTTGCAGTATGGGGGACATCACATCGCTGTAGCAAATACTTACAATGGGGTAAATTGGTGGGCGCTACTCCTTCTTTTCGCGCAGTGGAGCCCTTTGCGCCGTTTTCCCAAGCTAGCATCAATTACGAACCACTGGGGCAGGAGCGGGTTGCGCTCGCTGCAATGTTGACGGGCTTGAGTAACGCAGAGTTGACGAGCGCAAAACTAAGTTCAACTTACAGCGACATTTTACTTGGCCCCGGCCAGGACGGGAAGTTCCCAACGACCCGCTCCGGTTTAAAGGTATCCGAGCTTTCATCAGCCAAAAAAGCACTGGTGTTGGCTGCGATAAAAACTTATGTTGCCGACATAGATGATGAGAATGCGGCCCTTATTCTGGCTAAATATACCGCAGAATTGGACGAAACCTACATCGCTTACTCCGGAACGACGGCCATGGAGACCAAAAATGATTACGTGCGTATCGATGGCCCCAACGTTTGGATTGAATATTCCACCCAGGGTGGGATTGTGATTCGAAGTGCCAATCACCCTCACTCGGTATGGCGAGATAGAACGGGAGATTATGGGGGCAATTGATTGTCAAAAACGGTCCAGGGCCTTGAGCCTTGGACCGTTTTTATCGCTGATTTTTTGGGCAGTTCTTTTTGCCCATCCACAGTTGAAGGCTCATCCGATGCCCAATTCATTGCTTCAATTGAAAGTTGGTACGAAGCAAATCCATGCACAGGTACAAATTCCCCTCAATGAATTGACGGCCGCCTGGAGCTTGCCTGAAGACGTTGATCCTGCTCAATTTATGCCGCAATTCCAACATAAATTACGCGCATATTTGCAAGCTCATATTCAGGCCAAAACTTTGAAGGGGGATGCCTGGACTATTCAGATAGGGGAATTTAAGCTCAGCAAAACCGAAAACCCAATCAACGGGCTGTACTACGAAATACAAGGTACCGCAACAATGGTGCCCCCAAAAGGTGAAGACCTGCATCACTTTGTGTTGCATTACGATGTGGTGATTCATCAGGTGGTTACCCATACCATTCTGGTGTCAGCGTCTTCAAACTGGAGGGATGAAAAGAACAGGCAGCAAGTCGGCACGATTCAATTGGATATTCCTACTGGGAAAATTCTCCCATTGGAGGTGAAACTTGATGAGGAGAACAACTGGGCTGAATTTTCAAAGCTGTTCTGCCTGGGCGTAGAGCACATTGCTGCTGGAACAGATCACTTGTTGTTTTTGTTGGCCTTGCTCTTACCCGCACCCTTACTTTCTGCGGGGAGGCGTTGGGGCAAATATGGTGGCTTCAGGTATAGCTTGGGGCGTTTGTTCAAGTTGACCTTAGCGTTTACCATTGGACATTCACTTACCCTACTCATTGGTACCATGGGTTGGATCAATGTCCCAGCCCAGCCAATTGAATTGTTGATCTCCATTTCGATTTTGGTATCAGCAATGCATGCCTTTCGTCCGGTTTTTGGAGGGAAAGAGCTTTGGATTGCCCTGGGATTTGGGCTGATCCATGGTTTGGCTTTTGCCGAAACGCTATCGAATCTGGAACTGGATTTGCCGCAACTAATCCTTAGTCTCTTGGGGTTTAACTTGGGGATCGAAGCTATGCAAATTTGTGTTATTGGCTTGTGCGTACCCGCTTTAATGTTGATCAGTCAATGTGCTGTTAATGGGAAAATCAGGTGTGTCTTTGCCACTATGGTTGCCATTGCTGCTTTGGCCTGGCTGGGTGAGCGGATCAGTGGGGAATCAAATTTATTGACTGATGCAATCGCGCAAGGAGCAAATTATGCGCCATTCTTCTTGCTTGCCCTGACCATTATTGCCCTCTTCCTTTATTGGGCTGAACATAAATCCTTTTTCTTCAAATTTCAAAACCAAAAATCATGAAACCCAACCCTTTTCTTCAACTCGTTCTATTAATGGCCATCATGCCCATTTTTCTTGGTTGTCAACCACCTTCAGCCAATACCTCTTATGTTCAGAAAAAATGGCTTGATGTTGCTTACGCCAGTACTTCCGCAGCCCAAACAATGGACATTTATCTCCCCAATGAGGGTCCGGGACCTTTCCCCGTGATCGTCCACATTCACGGAGGTGCGTTTAAAATGGGGGACAAAGCCGATGGCCAATTGACGCCTGTATTGGAAGCTCTAAAGCGTGGCTATGCCATTGCCAGCATCAATTACCGTTTGAGTGGCGAGGCCATCTTTCCTGCTCAAATTTTTGATGTGAAAGCAGCTATTCGTTTTATTCGCGCCAATGCTAAAAAATACCAGCTTAATCCTGATAAAATAGCAACCTGGGGTGGCTCAGCAGGTGGACATTTGGCAGCCATGGCAGGTACCACTGGAGGTGTTGCTGCATTGGAAGACCTCACGCTGGGCAATGCCAACGAATCAAGCAACGTACAGGCGGTAGTTGATTGGTTCGGCCCCATCAATTTTAATACGATGGATTTGCAATTTAAAGCGTCGGGCAAGGGCCGCGCAGATCATGATGAGGCTAATTCCCCAGAATCCCTTTTGGTGGGTAAAAAAATCACCGAAGCTCAGGATTTGGTCGCCAAAGCCAGCCCCGCTAGCTACATTACGAGAGATGATCCCCCTTTTTTTATTCAACACGGTACTGCTGACCAACTTGTTCCATTTGAACAATCGGTAGATTTTGCCAGAATTTTGACCGCAAAATTGGGCAAGAAAAAAGTGCAGTTTATTCCACTGGAAGGTGCCAAACATGGAGGGCCTGCCTTTGGTACACCCGAAAACCTGGCAAAGGTGTTTGTCTTTTTGGACAAGTTGTTTAAATGATTTCACTGCCCCTTTCCTTTGCCCGGTACTCCATTGGAGAATACCCAGTGTATTTCTTGAACAGCCTGGCAAAGTAATTGGGGTATTCAAAATTGAGCTGATAGGCAATTTCTGACACCGAGTAGGAAGTGTGGGTCAGGTATTTTTTGCCTTCACCAACCAAGTGTTCCTGCACCAATTGGATGGCTGGCTTGCCAGCGACTGCTCTACAAATGCGGTTGAGGTGCACGGTAGTAATGGCGAGCTCGGCAGCAAACTGCGGAATACTTTTGGGGAAACTGGCACTCTTGATGTTTTTTTGAAACTTCCGAAAGTAGCTCATCATCAAATTGTCTTTTTCATGTGCAGCATGATCAACGATTTGTCGGTAAAACTGGATGAAAAAAGTCGCGAAATGAGCATGAAGCAATTGCTCGCGGGCAGGTTTTTCGCTGAATAACTCTTGTTCAATGGATTGAATGAGCTGAATGAACGCAGGAAAAGCAAAATCTAGCTCGAAATCCTGGAGGATTTGAGCCTGCTGAAAAGTTTGCCACAAAGGGGATGATGTTGGAAAAATAGCCTCAACGATGCTTTCTGAAAGCGTCAGAATATACCCGTGTACATCTGGACTGTAGACTAGCCCGTGCAGTACAGTAGGTGGGAAAAGTAGTATGCACGGAGCGTTCAAATCCAAACTCGTCGTTTCACTTTGAAAACACACCTTTCCTTTTTCAATGATAAAAAATTGAAACAGATGGGTATGCAAATGTGGGGCAATGTTCCAATCAAAATCCTTGCTCCGGGTTGCAATGAGCTCCAAAAAGATGTAATCAGCTGAATACTGGGTGCTCAGGTCGCCGTACAAGCCTTCAAAATTGAGCAAGGGTTTGATTTTGCCCATCTGATGTTCGATTTTTATCTACAATACTAAGGATAGTTTTCGTGGATTCTGAGCAAAGCTGCCGAAATTTGACCTTTACATCAGCAGCAGTTACACCAATTATGAAAATCATCATTCGCGACTTGGCCCATTTGGCGCATGTTGAAATGTATACGCCCAAACTGGATCAAAGTGCCCGTTTTTTTACCGATATCATGGGGATGTCCGTCAGCGAGGCCAGCGGAGACTCGATCTACTTGCGGGCTTATGACGACTATGAGCACCATACGCTCAAACTTACTGCCCATCATCAAGCAGGCATTGGCCATTTTGCCTGGCGTACCCAAAGCCAGGAGGCACTGGAACAGAGGGTAGCGGCAATAGCCAAAAGTGGAGCGGGAATTGGCTGGCATGAAAGTGTTGGGCATGGTCCTGCGTATCAGTTTCGTTACCCCAGCGGTCACTTGGCTGAGTTGTACTTCGAAAGCCACAAGTACAAAGCAGAGGGAGAAATGGCGTCGGCTTTAAAAAATACCGCCAGTAAGTTTCCCGCCAGAGGCATCAACGTGCGGCGCATCGACCATTTGAACCTGTTGGCACCGGACATCCGGGCCTTCCGCGACTTTCAGTTGGACACGCTGGGGGGAGTCCTGACCGAAACCATCATCGACAACCTGGAGGATGAAAATCCTTTGGCGGTTTGGTTTCAAGTGAACTCAAAGTCCTACGATCTGGCCGTTACTGGCGATCACCTGGGGCTTGATAATCGTTTGCATCATGTCACCTACGCCGTAAACAGCCGCGAAGAAGTGCTGATTGCCGCAGACATTTGCCTGGAAAATGGCATCTTTATCGAAACCGGCCCGCACAAACACGCCATTCAGCAGACCTTTTTCCTGTATGTATACGAGCCCGGAGGCAACCGTGTTGAAATTGCCAATACCACCGCTCGACTGGTGCTAGATCCCGACTTCGAAACGGTCAAGTGGACCTTGGAGGAGCGGAAAAAGGGGCAGGCTTGGGGCTTGGCTACGGTTGCGAGTTTTCATACGCGGGGTACACCAATGCCGGATACTGAGGGTTGATTTGTCATCATTTGCTTTAAACACTTAGGTGCTTCTTGGGTGCCTTTGGTTCCTTAGGTGGTGAAAAAAGAAAAGCACTGCGAAGCAGGGCAAAATTTCACCACCTAAGGAACCAAAGGCACCCAAGAAGCACCTAAGCAGCACCAATTTCCTAAACAATCACCTATGAAAAAGAAACTACTAGTCGTCGGAGCCCACTCCGGGGATTTCGTATGGCGCGCGGCAGGCACCATTGCCAAAGCCATCGAAGAAGGTGCCGAAACCCTGGTGATCGCCTTGTCTTACGGCGAACGGGGGGAGTCTGGTGAACTTTGGAAAGAAGACCCCCAGCGCAGCGAAGCCAGTGTAAAAATCATTCGCCACGAACAAGCCCAACGCGCCGCGGACGCCATTGGAACTCCTATTCAATTTTGGGATTGGGGTGATTACCCCATGCTCTTGTCGGACGAACGAATTGCCCAATTGACCGCACTGGTGGGGGATTTTGAACCAACGGTCATTTTGACCCATTCGGAAAAAGACCCTTTTAATCCCGACCATCCCCTGGCTTTTCAGGCCGTGCAACGCGCCCGTCTGCTTTCCTCCGGCGCCGGGGTTCCCAGTGCCTTCAAAAACATCGATCCACCCGCTTGGTACAGTTTTGAGCCGCACCAACCAGAATTGTGCGGCTTTGTACCCGATACTTTTATCGACATTAGCTCGGTGATGGATAAAAAACTGGCCGCCATGGCTTGTATGGGTGCCCAAACCTACCTGCGCGACTATTACGCGGAGTTGGCCAGCCGCCGAGCCAACCACGCCCGCCGGATTTCCGGGCAAAAACAGGTTCAATTTGCTGAGGCGCATCAAAGTATGGTGCCCCGGATCATTTCAAGCATTTTTTGACATGGATGCCATTCAACAACTCCGTCAATTTTCGGCGGCGACCCTGCACGAAGCCCTCGGGCGAACCGGAAACCTGCCCTCGGCCATCAAACCCATTCACGCTGGCATGAAGGTTTGTGGCCCGGCTTATACCGTTCAAACCATGCCCCGCGACAATGTCCTTTTGCACCGCGCTTACGCCTATGCCGCTCCAGGATCGGTACTGGTGGCCAGTTGTTCCGGCTTTTACGAAGCAGGGTATTGGGGCGACTTGATGAGTCTGGGTGCTAAAACCCAGGGAATCGCCGGGCTGGTCATTGATGGCTGCGTACGCGATGCTGACGACATTGAAGCGATGGGTTTTCCGGTCTTCAGCCGAGGACTTTGTATCCGAGGAACCACCAATTACGGTGAAGGCACTCTGAACGAACCCATCATCATTGGTGAGTGCCTGATCCATCCTGGAGACATCATAGTGGGGGATCGCGATGGGGTAGTGGTGGTGCCCCAAAACCGGATTGCCGAGGCCATCGAAAAAGCTACTGCCCGGGAGGCTCGGGAGGAAGCGGTAAGGGTACAATTGCGTCAAGGTAAAACGTCTATCCAAATTTATGGCTGGGATGAAAAATTCGGATATTAACATGCGCATCGCCATTTTAGGTCTAGGGGAAGCGGGTAGCCATTTTGCGCGGGATTTAGCTGCGTTAGGCATCAAGGTGCAGGGCTGGGACCCCGATCCACAACGACTACTGCCAGCTGATTTTGTTTTGGCAGCAAGCAATGCCGTAGCCATAC
This sequence comes from Saprospiraceae bacterium, assembly GCA_027486765.1. Lineage (GTDB taxonomy): Bacteria > Bacteroidota > Bacteroidia > Chitinophagales > Saprospiraceae > Haliscomenobacter. The sequence continues at coordinate 6,282 of JAIXOO010000145.1, read as the reverse complement.
AAGGGGCTGACCTGATTTTTAGCGTCAATCTTTCTACGGTATCGGAGCAGGTCGCTCGGGAGATTTTGCCGGTGTTACAGCCCAATCAAGTGTTTTTGGAAATGAACACTTCCGCTCCAGGTAAAAAACAGGCTGTCGCGGATATCCTTCAAACCTCTGGTGTTCAGTTTGTAGACCTAGCGATTATGGCACCCGTACCGCCCACAGGCATTCGAACGCCCATGTTGGCTGCTGGTCCCGGTGCAAGTTTATTTCAGCAAAGAATGACGGCTTACCCTCTACAAATTGAAGTGTTGCCCGATGCTGAAATCGGCATGGCTGCGCAACTCAAACTCTTGCGCTCGATTGTGTACAAGGGCATCGCCGGGGTCATTTATGAAGCAGTGGAAGCAGGCCGAGCTTTTGGACAGGAGGCTTATATCCGTGAGCAGATTCGCTCGATCATCGGGGGGAAAGATGAATTGATTGATCGATTTGTGGAAGGTACTTATATGCATGCTGCCCGTCGTAAGGAGGAGATGGCCGCAGTGGTGGAGATGTTGGAAACGCAACAACTCGATCCTTTGCTGAGCAAGGCCACGCGGGATCAGTTGGAAAAATTGGTAAAGGCACGCAAATATTGAATCAATTGTGCAAAATGTGCGACTTCTCCGAAGTCGTAAAACCTTAAATATCCTCATTTTCTACAAATGTGCGACTTCTCCGAAGTCGTTCCGATGACCTCGGAGAGGTCACACATTTGTAGAATTTGGTGCAAATTCGTTTTTTACGACTTCGGAGAAGTCGCACATTATTCATGGTTAATGGTTCGTGTTTTCGCTACAGTCAAATTACAATTAAATGCAAAAAGCCATTCCCCATATGCAATTCAGAGGTGGCAGCTCAAAAGGCCTGTTCGTTTTGAGCAAAGACCTACCTGAGGAAATAGAAGCCATCAAACATACCGTTTTGCTGGCCATGGAAGGTACTACCGAGGGAGATCCCCGCCAGATTGATGGCTTGGGCGGCGCCCATTCCCTGACCAGCAAGGCAGCGGTCGTTGGCCCTTCGAGGCACCCTGATGCCGATGTGGACTACCTTTTTTTGCAGGTGGTAGTAGGCAAAGGGCAGGTTTCGACGGGACAAACCTGTGGAAACATCCTGGCTGGGGTGGCACCTTTTGCGATAGAAACAGGTTTGGTCAAGGCCAGTGATCCTGTAACTCGGGTGCGCGTAAACATGCTGAACACCGGGGGGATTTGTGAGGTGCTGGTAGAAACGCCAGCTGGACAAGTAAATTACGCGGGTACGGCCAGTATCGATGGCGTTCCAGGCACGGCTGCTCCGATTATTTGCAATTACCTGGATGTGGCTGGAAGTACTTGTGGGGCTTTGTTGCCGACAGGGAATGCGCTGGATGTGGTGGATGGGCATCAGTTGACTTGTATTGATAACGGCATGCCAGTGGTGCTGCTCCGCGCTGCTGATTTTGGACTCAGTGGCTATGAGTCAGTGGAGGATTTGACCAAGAATGTAGAACTGAAAGCCAAAATTGAACGCATCCGACTCAAGGTTGGACCTCTGATGAACCTGGGTGACGTAGCGCAAAAAACGGTGCCCAAAATGTGTTTGATCGCTCCGCCAAAATATGATGGCGTGCTGCATACCCGGATGTTCATTCCCCATGTAGTGCATGATGCGATTGGGGTGTTGGCGGCAATTTCGGTGGCGACGGCGGTGGTGGTTCCGGGGAGTATTGCTCAGTTGCTGAATCCAGATGTCAGCCTTTTTTCCATTGAACACCCTTCGGGGGAGTGTACAGTGCAGTTGGATTATGAGTTGGTAGATGAGAAAATAGTGGTGAAAAAGGCGGGGGTGTTAAGGACGGCGAGGTTGTTGAGTAGGGGGGAGCTGTTTGTTTAAATTTTGGGGCTGATGTTGTTGGACTATTCAAGAGTATGGTTACTTTGCGATGTTTTTAAGACTAAACGACAAAATAATTATGAGTAATGTTCCTTTAGTGGTGGGTCGAATAAGTTGGCTTGGCTTGACCGTACAATTTGCTATTATATTTGGGTTGTATTGGCTTTTTAGACAAGTTTCCATTTTTGATCCGATTTTACTTGCTGCAATTACCCATGCTATTTTTGCCAGGGTATTGAGAAACCTGGTAGCTAAAAACCATCGTAAAGGCATGCGTTTGGTGCATGCTGGTCAATTTGAATCGGCAATTCCTGAATTTGAAAAGAGTGTTGAAAAATTCAAAAAGCACAAATGGCTGGATCAGTATCGGGTGATTACAATGTTGAGTTCAGCGGGAACTTCCTACCTTGTAATGGGGTATACCAATCTCGGGTTTTGTCATAGTCAAATTGGCCATAAAGAGGAAGCCAAGCAATTTTATCAAGAGGTTTTAGCGCTTGATCCGGGTAATGGTAGTGCAAAAGCAGCGCTGAATATGTTGAATTGAGGCTAAAGTACCTATTAGAAACCAATATTTGTCTGTATTTTTTACCGCAGAGTTTCACAGAGTACTCGCAGAGTTTCACGGAGTTTTTTAGGGCACCTGCGGTGCTGAGAGGCCACAGAGGTCACCTTTGCTGAAGCTTGAGTCCTTACCTTTCATCAAGATCAGCAAGATTTTCTTGGCGCACAAACTCCAGCCACCGCAGGTGGCAAACTCCTTAAAACTAAAAAACTCCGTGAAACTCTGCGGGTACTCTGTGAAACTCTGCGGTAAAAAAAGTGCGTAATGTGAGTTACAACTTCAAGCCGCAGCATGTTTTGTCAAAATACTGCGGCTCGAAATACAAAATCTACCTTACCCCTTCGGATACACCCAAGGCTTCCGATACTCCCTGCTCAACAACTTATTCGCCGCCTTGTCCCCCACAATCATGTCCTTCTCATGATCCCACTCAATCGAGCGACCCAACTTAGCCGATAGATTGCCCAGCAGTGCCATATTCGTCGCATGTCGGCCTCGTTCAATGTCCGCGAATGGGCGTTTGCCGGTCGGGATACAGTCCAGAAAATCCTTCCACACCAGGTCGATGTTTTGCTGGTCGGGCTCGTTCATTTTGGCGGCCTCTTTGAGGATTTCCTTTTTGGGATCGTTGGGGTAAAAAGTCCAGCCGCGCTGCCAGCCCATGTGGAAGACACCTTCGGTACCGTGGAAATAAACCCCTACGTTTTCGCCCTGGCGTTCGGGGTGGCTGCTCAGGAGGGTATGTTCCCAGGTGCAGATGAAGGATTCAAATTCATACACCACCCGTTGTTCTTCCGGGGCATTGGCCAAGGAGTCGCGGATGTCGGATTTTTGGGTGGAGTAAATTTTGCGGGGCATTTTTTCCTCCGTCCACCACAAGATTTGATCAAACCAGTGTGGGCCCCAGTCGCCGATGTTGCCGTTGGCAAATTGGGTGTATTGCCGCCAGCCACGTGGGTGCATGCTGGGATTGTAGGTGCTCAGGGGCGCGGGGCCGCAGTAGAAATCCCAGTCGAGCCCGGCGGGTGGGGCCATTTCTTCTTCTTTTTTGCCCATGCCATAATTGTACAATACAAAAGCTCTGGTACTGTAAATTTTGCCCGCTTTGCCCGACTTTAAAAACTCCATGCCACTCACGTTGTGTGGCGAATAACGGCGGTGAAAATCCACCACACAAACCTTTTGGGCATCTCGGGCTGCTTTTTCGATGGCGCTGCCTTCCTTGACTGTGTGGGAAATGGGTTTTTCCAAAAACACATTGGCACCACTATGTAAGGCCTCAATGGCGATCAGGGCATGCCAATGGTCGGGGGTGGCGTTGATGACAATATCGGGCCGTTCAGCTTTGATGCATTCGCGGTAGTCTTTGTATACTTTGGGTTGGTCGTTGCACAATTTGTCAACTTCAGTTTTGCACTTTTTGAGTTGGTTTTCATCCACATCACAAAGGGCTGCTACGGTAACTTGTCCGCTGCGGATGGCTTCACGCAGGATGTTGAGGCCCCACCAGCCGCTGCCGATGAGCACGGTTTTGTACTTGGCGGGTCGATGAGGAATGAGGTAAGGTGGTGCCAAAAGGGTAGCACTGGCCATCCCAGTCTTTTGAATAAACGATCTGCGATCCATGTTTTTGATTTGTTTACGTTGAAGCGAAAATAGGCATTAGTCGGGTAAAAAGAGGCTGTCATATTTGTGCCTTTTTGACATGAGATCACCAGGGGTGACTGACAGTGTGGCTGAAAATGGGATTTGGAACCAGTTTTGTAGTAAAAAGCCCAGACTAAACTGCATCATCAACCCGAATTCTACAACTATGACTGTACAACATTTCACGGAAGGAAAAATTTACTTCGATGATGAGCTGAGCAAAAACGCCTGGGAAATGGCGCAACAACTCAACCCACCATCACTGAGCCCCAATCCCGCACTGAACATCAAAGAGAGCACCAAGGCTTTTTTGATTGAGCTGGTAGTGCCTGGATTGACCCACGAAGACCTAAATATTTACCTGGCTGACAACAACATGTTGGTCTTGGAATACAATCGCGACAAAAATGAATTTGAATCTGTTTTGACCCAACGCCAGTGGCGGCAGGAGTTCAAGATGCGCTCTTTTGAGCGGCAGATTCCGGTTCACCCTGAGATGGTGGAGTTGGATCAAATCAAGATCACTTCCAAAAATGGAATCGTATCGATTCGGCTGCCTAAAACGGAAGCGCTCAGTGGGAAGGTGGCGTCGGTTATGCCTTTTTCCAACAACTAAAGCGCTTTTTTAGTAGCACCCCCTTCCTAAGGTGCATCTTAGGTGCCTGAGGTTTCTTAGGTGGTGAAGAAAAAGCCCGCGCAGCAGGCAGCGTATTTTCACCACCTAAGAAACCTCAGGCACTTAAGAAACATCTAAGGGAGCGTTATTTTTGAAATTGGGGTAGGTCGAAATAGAAATTCGCTCCCTGCCCTAGCTGACTTACCACCCCAATACTGCCTCCCATCGCCTCCACAAAATCCTTGCTGATGGCCAGCCCCAAGCCTGTGCCACTCGACTTACTTCCAGGCGCTTTCACGTATTTTTCAAAAATTTTATCTTGATATTCCGGCGCAATGCCCGGCCCTTGATCCTGAATGGAAAAATGAACCTGTCGATCCGACGTTGCTTCAATTTCCACCCTCAAATGATCTCCCTCGGAGGCATGCCGGATGGCGTTGGATAAGAGATTAATCAAGACCCAAATGGTTTTTTCTGGATCCGACCAAACCTTGGGCAATTGGGGTGCAAACTGGGTACTGATTTGTAATTTTTTGTCTTGACTTTGCGGATAAAGCGCTTGCAATGCAGTATGAACCAAATCGGCGGGGTCGTTAGCCTGCAAGGTTAAGTCTATTTTCCCGGTTTCCAATTGGGTCATGTTCAACAATTCGCTGGTGATGCGCAGGAGGCGGTCACTTTCACCGTGAATGTCGTGGAGGAGCCTCAGTTGATCAGGGTTGAGGGCACCTGTTTTGGGGTTTTCCAGCAATTGTAAACCCAACTTAATACCCGAAATGGGCGTTTTGAGCTCGTGCGAAATGGTCGCCAGAAAGTTGGTTTTGGCCACATCTTTTTCCAAAAAGGTGGTGATGTTTTTGAGCACGTAAACCGTACCAGGTTCTTCATCCACCTGGATTTTATACGAATCGAGCAGGAAGTAGTTCTCCCGATTGTCCATTACAATTTTGAAAGGTGAAGTACCCGAAGGGTTGTCCAGAATGAATTTGAGTAAATCATTGTGTAGGGCGATGTCTTGCGCGGCTTGTCCAATGGTGTTTTCGGCCTCCAAACCCAACAACTGCAAGGCTTTTTGATTGGCAAACAAGATGGTTTGGTTCTTATCCATGCCGATGCTGGCGTCGTCCAAACTGTTGATAACCGCCTCGGCGCGTTTTTTTTCAAACATCAATTGGGCCAAATTGCTGTGCTCATACTCGTCCAGTTTGCCCGCCATTTGGTTGATGGCCCCAGCCAGTTCGCCAAACTCATCGGCGGTATCGATGTGCATCCGGTAAGTATAATTTTTGCGACTGAGTTCTTGAATGGCTTCATTAAAACGACGGATCGGCCCAGCAATCAAACCAGGAAAATTGAGCACAAAAGTGAAACCAATCAGGAACAAAAAACCAGACAGGGTCGAGATGTACAATTTGGCTTGTTGGGCGGCACGGATGGCGATGTCGTTTTTGCGTCGAATGGCTTGCAGGTTGATTTGCAGGATTTGTAGGATGTTTTGGCGCACTTTTAAGATGGCACTACTATCAATTTTGACTTGATCAAAAGCCTTGCG